>NZ_BAAABL010000038.1:0-24363 GCF_039520965.1 Halarchaeum salinum | reverse complement strand
CGCGCTTCCGACTGAGCGTCGGAATCCCTCGCTCCTTGAGGCCGGAGGCTCCGCCTCGAAAACTGCTGAACAGCGACCACGAGTCGTCGAGTTCGTCAGCGAGCCCCTCGACGAACCCGCGTTTCGAGAAGAGCGCGAACGCTCCCTCGCGGGTGTCCGGTCCACGATGTCCGCGCAGACGTCGACCACGGCCAGCCCCATGACAAAATCAGCGACCAAACGACGAACGCCCAACGCGTCCTTGAGGCCGCTGCCCGCCTCCAACGAGATACTGGTGAGCCTGCACGCACACGCAAAATTCAAGAATGCTACCAGCAGGTTGCGCGATCCTACGGCGACCCCGACCCCAGCAACTCCCTCAAGTTCGCACAGCGCCATCTCGACGACCTCGAAATGCTTGGATTCGTCATCAAGAGCGAAGAAAACCGCGGCAAAGGCGGTGGTCGAGGCTACGTCTGGGAAGTCGACATGGAACTCGATACTGTCCTTGACGTCCGTGAAGAAATCGAAGCCGACCACCACAGCGCCTAGCCACTCGTTTTCCTGAACCGCTATCGTGCGGCTGGACCTAGAACACTGGCTCAGTTGACATTACGGTCGGCCGCGACGTTGCTCGGCGTCGTTAACAGCCTCTATGACCGGTCGGTAGAGGCTGACTAGTGCTGTATCGACGACAAGACACTGTCGAAACCCGATATTCATTCCGTGGTACGTGATGCATTCAGTGTCCAGCTACCGCCAGATGCTATGCATTTACTATCCATAGATTCATATCTACCCGGCGTGTAGTGTGGATACGTGCATGCAGGGCATCGAACTGGAAGACTCGGCGCCGGGAACGCTCGTTTCCTACGGGAGACAGTCCTACTACAAGCCCGAGCCACTGCCTCCATCGCGATCACTCGATCTCGATGCGTCCTTCTACGAAACGCTCGCTGACGCGACGTTCTGGTTGGGGCAGTTGAGCGGTATCAGTCGCGAACTCGACTTCCCACCAGTACTCTACACGTCTCTCTTGCGCAAGGAGGCGATGGAGTCCGCGGAGATCGAGGGTGCCGACATCGACTATAATGCGCTTTATAGCCTCGAAACGCGGGCGCTCGACGAACCAACTGCGGAATCCACCACGGACGATCGGACCCCCGCAGACACGAAGGACACCCAAGAGGTGTTGAACTACGAAGCAGCCATACTCGACGGGATCGACGCCCTCGACGACGACGCCGAGATCACCGTCCCCCTCCTCCATCAACTCCACGAGGCCCTCCTCACAGACGTCCCTGACGACCGCGTCGACACCGACACCATCGGTTCGTACAAGACCATCCCGAATCATCTGGGCGACTTCCTGCCACCGGTCCCGGGTGCCGTCGATGGATTGATGGACGCACTCATCACCTACTACCGGACGGGTGGACGCTACCATCCGCTCGTCGACATCGGACTCTTCCACTATCAGTTCGAGACAATTCACCCGTATGGCGATGGGAACGGCCGCCTCGGCCGCCTCCTCATCACGCTCCAACTCTACGACCAGGGATATCTAAAGCGTCCAAACCTCTACCTGAGTGAATACTTCAATCGGAATAAGGCGACGTACGTCGAGCGGATGAACGCCGTTCGAACGCGCGGTGACTGGGAGGCATGGCTGTCCTTCTTCGTGCGCGGAATTGCCCGGCAAGCGCACGAATCGGTCGAGCGAACGCTCGCCCTTGATGACCTCCGCCGGACGTACGAAGAGGAGTATGGCGGCGTCGCGTACACGAAGCATCGACTCGCCTGCACACTCTTCGAGCAGCCCTACCTCACGACGAAGACCGTTATGCGTCGCTTCGACGTCGAGCAATCTACCGCCTATCGGGCGATCACCGCCCTCGAAGACGAGGGCGTCCTCGAGGAAGTCCCCGGACAAGGCCGCCGACAGGAGTATCGCGCTCGCGAAATCTTCGAAATCCTCGAACACCCACCACAAACGTACTAGCGCGCTCTTCTCGACCGGCTCATCGAGCGAGGTGCCGTCCGCGCTGGCACGAGGTGTGACCTCTCGATCTTCACACTCGGCCTGTACCCCCGCAAGGAGGCCTGTGTGGGATCTGTTTCACTCAGTATGAACGAGGAATCTGGGCGGCGTCGCGAGATCTATCTCGGCGTTTCGACGTTGAAGACGCCCTCTATCTTCTTGAGGCGAGAGAATCCCATCGTTCACGACGGGCGTGAATCGCCGCACGATGGATTCACGTGTTCTGAAGCCGTAGTAGGTGCCGACCGACGCAAAACAACAGAGATAACTCCGAGTCAGCAGGGCAGAACCGTGACCCCACTGCCGGATAGAAGTAACGGCGGCGTGGCCCCGCCAGCACCCCGTCGGTGTGCAAACGTAAGTTCCCACCCCAGCGGCCTCGGCTCGTGGGAAGCCTCGCCGTCTACGGCGAGGAGGAGGTCACTTCCGTTCTTCTTCTTCTGACCTTGGTCCACAGTCGCACTCGGTGTTGAGGTGGCGACGCTATCGTGGGTGGCCAGCGGTACTCGGCACGCTCTCGTGGTGTCGACATGTGCTTGAGGGCAATCTCTCTACGAGCACGTATCTCGTTAAGGTCAAAGCGACGTTCTCTAAGAGATGGTCACTCGAGGTGAAGGTACCATGGGGAGATCTGTTTTCACTCCTTCAACCAGACTGCTCCTGTGGACACCACTCTCAGATTGTTTGCGTGGCCTGGAGTGGACAATCTGTGCTACGACTTTCGGTCGAACTGTTTCTCCTATGTTTCGACGTAGCCCGACACACCACTCTGGACTGTTCGCTGGTGGGAGGGCTCTCCACGTTGTTCGGGAGGTTCTCGGTACGTCGAACTCATCGAGAACTGTACCGACGAGTGGTCGGCACAGACTGTTAACCAACAGTTGAATGGATGCTTCGGAGCCCGTTGGTTAAGACTAGAGGAGCTCGCGGTGCTGTGACGTGACTGGATCAAGGCGACTTCTCAGTTCTTGACGACACGATTGAGTGTGCCGGCCACAGCCGAGATCGGGAGAGTGCATCGACTGTCCGGTTCCGGGGACAGTCGTCGTCCACGGACACCCACGAGAGCGGGGGGTCTAGCTACCCACCGTCAACACCGTGCAAGGAGGGAGACCCATGGCTACGCGACCGCCACGGACACCGCGGTTCTGTCGTCGTGTGGGTGGTCTTCGGGAGCCGTGTTGTGGAGTGGTGGGTGGCTAGCCCTGGGGGGACAGGTGTGTCTGTGGACTACGGGTGTCTCTGGGCGGTGGTTTCGCCGGGGATTTCGACGTCGCAACGGAGGACGACGCGGCGCTCCTTGTACCGAAGACCATCGGTGCGCCGTTGGCGTTTCATGACGATGAGGCGGTGGTGGGTGTATTCTTGGAGGGCGTCGATGGTGCGGGAGACGAGTTTTTTCGCATAGGCTTTGGAGATGCCTGACTCGTGGCGGCGGATCCAGTGTCGAAGGTCGCTGGCATCGACGTATTCGCGGACGTCGCCACTCCCCTGCTGCCAGAGGTCGTCGGTCTCGTCGTGGCGGGCGGCCCAGGCTTTGGCGGCGAGGCGACTGGGGAGGTTGTCGACGGTGCCGCGGAGCATGTCGTCGTCGAGTCGCGAGAGTTGCTGGATGGGGAGGAGGTCTTGCTCGGCGAGTTGTGTACTCCCGCCACGACTGAGGGTGTCCTCGGCGTCGGGAACCCGCATATAGGTGCCCCCGGTTTTCTCGAAGGTTTCGAGGCGGCCGGTCTCGACGTCGAGATCGTCCGTCCACGGGTAGACGTGCTCCTTCTCGAGGTGGGCCCCCTTTTCGAGTTCGCGCGCTTGCAGTTCGTTGATGCGGGCTTCGGTTGCGTCGGTAGTGGTGGTGAGGCCATCAATGCGTGAGCGCAGAATCTGGTTTTGGGTTTCGAGCTCCTCAAGGCGGGCTTCGGCGTCGCGACGAGCGGCACGCTCAGCCTCCAGGTCTGCCTCCAGCTGGGAGAGCCGCTCAGCGAGCGACGCAAGCGTCGGCCGTGCTTGCTCGCTACTGGCGCTCATCGCACACCTCCCGACAGAGTGGGCTCGGTGTCGTTCGCGGCGTCGAGTCTGTTTGCTTCGCCATCACGAGGTGGGTGCCACTCGCCCGTGAGCGGTGGTTCCGCGTGCGTGTGCGGACTGTTGTTGGTGGGTGGTGCGACGGAAGTTCTTTCTACAGTTGGGTCGTTTGTGGTCATGTCGTGTCTTAGCGACCCAGCGTGGCGGGCACGGTCCTAGCGTGCCTGCTGCTTTCTGCTGGCAGGGTACCGCGACGCTGAGTCTAACGCGATATATATCGACACGCCCCATATAACTTTGTGTATGGAAACTAATTTTCGGATAGCACCCATTAACAATCCCGTGATATTTCGTTCGTGACGTTGTAGAGGGCAGTATGGGAAGCCCCGGGCGAAAGAAGGACGTCTCTGATATGGAGATTCTCCGCGCTATCCAGACGATACCCGGGCCAGCGTTTCTCACCTCCGAACTGGCAGACCGAATTGGCCTCAGCCGCCAGGGAACGAGTCGTCGACTCCACGACCTTGAGGAGGAGGGGCTACTCGCGACAAAGAAGGCGGGCGGCCGCCGCCTCTGGTGGTTGACCTATGATGGAGAACGACGACTTGCCGAGGATTCATCCTAAGGACCGTTGTCCACAACCCACCAACCTATCCCGCTCCCACATCGCTTACTCTTGACCTGTCCAGTTTGCTCCAGCGCGTGCAGTCGATCAGTAATCGCTTGGCGAGTAATCGATAGCTGTTCGGAAAGCTCAGTCGCAGTCGCGAACGGTCCAGACGCACTCTCAATTTGTTGAAGGAGGCGTTCGTCGCTCACCTTCCGATTTCCATGCATGGAGACCCCTCTACTACATTGTTTACGCTCCGTATGGAAAACAATATGGTCTCGGGCCGCTACTCACAGAATAGACGAAGCACTAGCTCAACGGGCAGCCTCTCGCAGAAATGCCCCGGTGTACTAGCACCGGAGCTGGTCTTCGTCTGGTGACTTAGACCAATGGCTACTACACGACCAGACGTAGAAAACGGTACCGGCAGGCTCAACGCCGACATCGGGTATCTCGATTGGACGTTGAACTGGACACACGCCTACATCACCCAGATGGGCGAGACTGACGACGTGATTCGTGTGCGGATCACGTCGCGGTGTCGTCGCCCGAGACCGAGTCAGCGGGTTGGACTCGTCGGCAACCGCCTACTCGTGACCCGGTGCCGCGACGTCGTCGTAGGTCGGTGACTCGCTCAATCACGGAGCTCTTGGATGCTCAACTGGAGGAGTGCCACGTCTGTGGTGTGACCGGCCTCCCGGAGCGCATCCAAGCGCATGACTGTACGCCGCCTACCCGCTGAGAGTATAATAGACAATCTGGTGGTGGTGTCCGGGGGATCGGGAGCCAATAGGGAACTCTGAGTCTGCACCGGTAGAGAGGAGAACGCTGTGTGGTGGTCCACACGGGTGCAACTCACCTTTCATCGCAGGAAACCACGACGTCGCCTCGGCCGTAGTGATGGGATCGGTCCGACCGTCGCCGGCGGACTCGTCGTCGAAACCACGGGGAACGGCACAAACAAGGAGTATGAAGTAGTCGATAGCTTCGGGATTCTGGAGCGAGCGCCGTCGACCGACTGACTGGGGAGCGAGGCTGGCGACTCGTTCTAGTCGTCCTCGAGGCGGCGGAGCTGCTCGTGGTGGAGTGTGACGAGCAGATCGCTGAGCACGCCGAACATGAGCAGCTGAATCCCGAGGAGGACGGTAAACGCCGCGAAGAGCGCCATGATGTTGTGCGAGACGCCGGCCGTGAACCACTCGACGGCGACGTAGATCGCGGTGACAGCGCCGACGAGCATCGAGCCCGCACCGACGCTCCCGAAGTAGAAGAGCGGGTTGTTCGTCTTCGCGAGCTTGTAGAGCGCGAAGATGATGCGTCCGCCGTCGCGGAATGGTCGGAGGTTCGTGTCGGAGGCTTCCGGGCGTGCGAGATAGGTGATGTCGACGACGCGTGTCTCGATGTCGTGTTTTGCGCACTCGACGGCCATCTCGGTCTCGATGGCGAAGCCGTCCGCGGTGAGGTGCATTCGCTCGAAGGACTCAACACTGAAGGCGCGATAGCCGCTGAGGATGTCCCGGTAGTCGTAGCCGTGGATGAACGCGAACGCCCGATTGATGACCGAGTTCCCCATCCCGTTGAGCGTGCTCATCGCGCCCGCCTCCATGTCGGCGAAGCGATCGCCGATGACGTGCTCGGCGTCGCCCTCTAAAAGGGGGGTGAGCATCGCGTCGGCGTCGTCGGCACGATAGGTGCCATCACCATCGAGCATCAACACGTATGGTTCCTCAACGTGCGCGACGCCCTCGCGGAGTGCCTGGCCCTTCCCCGAACCGGACTGCGTGATCACGTCCGCGCCGTGTTCGCGTGCGATCTCTCGCGTGTCGTCCGTCGAGTGGCCGTCGACGACGAGGATCGACTCGAAGCCCTCAGCGCGGAAGTCGTCGACGACGTCGCCGATGGTCTCCGCCTCGTCGAGCGTCGGGATGAGCACGCAGACCTCGGAGTAGTCCGGCATCGCTTCAAAAGGCGACGGGCAGAGGGAAAAAGGGTTGCGTGTTCCTTGCTCTACTAAGTGAACAAGACGAGTGCCTCGTGGCGTGCCCTGAGGCGATTCACCAGGTGAGTCCTTCGTACTCCAGATCGTACTCGTCTATGGGGAGGTCGACGTGTCGGCCATCGACGACGAGCCGTCGTTGCATCGTCTCGAACTCGGCTCCAAGCGCCGCGAACTCGTCCCAGTCCGTCACGATCAGGGCCGCACTCACCCCCTCAAGGGCTGTCCCCGCGGAGTCGGCATACTTGATCTCGGGTAGGACCTCGCGAGCGTTCTCGATTGCGACCGGATCGTACGCGACGATGTCCGCGCCGCGTTCAACGAGTCCCTCCACAACCGGGACCGCCCGCGTGTTCCGGACGTCGTCCGTCCCGGGCTTGAATGCGAGGCCGAGGACCGCGACGCGTTCGCCCGCGACGTCGAGATGGTCGTCGAGCAGGTTGAGCAGCCGTTCGGGTTGCCGATCGTTCACCTCGACGGCGGCGTCCAGCATCGCAGGCGTGTAGTCGGCCTCGCGCGCCGCGTGCCGGATCGCGTTCGTGTCTTTGGGGAAACAACTACCGCCCCACCCGAGGCCAGAGCGGAGGAACTGCTCGCCAATGCGGTCGTCGAGCCCGATGGCGTCCGCGACCTCGTAGGCGTCGACACCGAACTCCTTACAAATATTCCCGATGTCGTTGATCAGCGAGACTTTCGCGGCGAGGAAGCCGTTGTTCGCATACTTGACCATCTCCGCGGTCCGTGTATCCGTCTCCACGACCGGCGCGTCGCTCTCCGCAATCAGTGGGTCGAAGACCTCGTGCATATCCGCGAGTGCGCGCTCGTCGTCCGCGCCGAGCACGACCTTATCTGGATCGAGGAAGTCGTGAACGGCACTCCCCTCGCGGAGGAACTCGGGGTTCATTCCGACGCCGAACTCCTCACCCGCCGTCTTCCCCGACGCTGCTTCGACCACGGGCGTGATCACGTCCTCCGTCGACCCGGGTACGACCGTCGACTTCACGACGAGCGTGTGCTGGCCGTCCTTCGTTGCGAGCGTCTCGCCGAACGCCTCCGCACCCGCCTTCATGATCGAGAGGTCGATACTGCCGTCATCGTTCTGTGGCGTCGGCAGACAGAGGAAGGTGACGTCGGTATCGAGCAACTCGTCGTAGTCTGTCGTCGCGCGAAGACGACCAGTTCCATCCGGGCCGGCGTGCGCGGAAACGAGCTCCGCGAGGCCGTCCTCGTGGATCGGCGCGACGCCGTCGTTGATCGTCTCGACCGTATCTTCGTCGATATCGATGTTCACGACATCGTGGCCGAGGTCCGCGAAACACGCGGCGATCGTCGTCCCGACGTAGCCGCTCCCAATGACTGAGAGGCGCATAGTTGACTACACCAAGACCGACGAGCAGTATAGGCGTGCTGGACCACACTCGGAGAGGAGTCGGAGAGCTGGTTATGGTCCAGCAACGCTGGCATTCGTCCCTTTGGCCATCTTGATTTCGGATGTCAAGAAGCTATTTAACCGGATGTGCACTATCGACACGCATGCAAGCAGTCGTTCTCGCAGCGGGGGAGGGTACGCGTCTCCGACCGCTGACGGAGGAGAAACCGAAGGGCATGGTGGAAGTCGCGGGTAAACCCATCCTTACTCACTGCTTCGAACGGTTGGTCGAACTCGGTGCGGACAAACTCGCCGTCGTCGTCGGCTATCGGAAACAAGACATCATCAGCCACTACGGCGACGAGTTCGAGGGCGTGCCGATCACGTACGCACACCAGCGCGAGCAGAACGGGCTCGCACACGCACTCCTCTGTGCCGAAGAACACATCGACGACGACTTCATGCTCATGCTCGGCGACAACATCTTCGACGCCAACCTCGAAGATGTCGTACGCCGGCAACGTGAAGATCGTGCTGACGCCGCGTTCCTCGTCGAGGAGGTACCAATGGAGGAAGCGTCCCGCTACGGCGTCTGTGACACGAACGAGTACGGCGAGATCACCGATGTGATCGAGAAACCCGACGACCCACCATCGAATCTCGTCATGACTGGGTTCTACACGTTCACACCCGCGATCTTCCACGCCTGCCACCTCGTCCAGCCGTCAGATCGCGGCGAGTACGAACTAAGCGATGCGATCGACCTGCTGATCGAGTCGGGGCGGACGATCGACGCGATCGGCCTCGAGGGATGGCGGATCGACATCGGCTATCCGGAAGACCGTGACGAGGCGGAGCGTCGCCTGACAGAGATCGAGGCGTGAAAGCCGTCATTCTCGCGGCTGGTGAGGGCACGCGTCTTCGGCCACTGACCGAGACGCGACCGAAGCCGATGCTCCGCGTGGCGAATCGGCCGTTACTTGAGCACGTCGTTGAGGCTGTTCGGGACGCCGGGATCGCCGAGATTGTTCTCGTTGTCGGCTATCGGCGCGAGCGCATCCAGAGCTACTTCGGCGACGGCGACGACTGGGGCGTCGACATTGAGTACGCGATCCAAGAGAAACAGCTCGGCACCGGCCACGCAGTCCTGCAGGCCGAATCGTTCGTCGAGGGGCCGTTCGTCGCGCTCAACGGCGACCGGATCGTCGAGAGCGACGACATCGCACGCGTCGTCAATGCGCTCCGTGAAACGAGCCAGACGACGCTCGCAGTTGCGCGCGCCTCGCGCCCGAGCGACTACGGCGTCGTCAGCTTGGAGGGGGACAGCGTCGTCGACATTGTGGAGAAGCCGCCGCGTCACGCCGCACCGTCGGACGTCGTGAACGCCGGAATCTACGGCTTCGACGCCGACATCTTCGACGCGCTCCGCGAGACCGATTCAGAAGGTGAGCTCGCCGTGACGGACACACTCGAACGACTCGCGGGCGCGGGCGAAGTTGACGCCGTGATGCTTGATGGGCAGTGGATCGACGTCTCGTACCTCTGGGACCTTCTACGGGTCAACGCCTCACTTGTCGAGGCGTCAACTGCGGAGTCGGTGCACGTCGACGCGACGGCGAGTGTCGTCGGTGACGTCGCACTGGGTGACGATGTCCGCGTTCGACCAGGTGCGCGCGTTCTTACTGGCACGGCGCTCGGCGACAGCGTTACCGTCGGCGCGAACGCCGTGGTCGCGAACAGCGTCGTGCTCCCCGATGCAACAATTCGTGCGGGTGCAGTCGTCCGTGACGCCGTTGTCGGCGAGAACGCGACTGTCGGTCCGAACGTCACCGTCGAAGGTGGTGAAACCGATGTCGCAGTGAACGGCCGCGTCCACGAGAACGTGCGCCTCGGCGGCGTCGTCGGCGACAATGCACATGTTGGGGGTGCAACGACGCTCGCACCTGGGACGGTGCTCGGGAATCGCGTCGACGTCGAGACCGGGAGCCACGTCAACGGTCGGATCGAGAGTGACGCGCTCGTACGGAGGGCCTGACGATGTGCGGAATCGTCGGCTACGCCGGCCACCGCGATGCACTCCCGTTGCTCACGGGGGGACTCTCGAACCTGGAGTATCGTGGGTACGACTCCGCGGGCGTCGCGCTCCGCGAGGGCGACGGCGTCACCGTCTACAAGACCGTCGGCGAGGTCGACGCGCTGCGCGCAAAAGTTCCGGAGACGTCCGACGCGACGGTCGGCATCGGTCACACGCGGTGGTCGACGCACGGGAAGCCCACGGACGAGAACGCTCACCCCCATACCGACTGCACAGGCAACGTCGCGGTCGTCCACAACGGGATCATCGACAACTACGACGCGCTGAAAGCCGAACTGGAGGAGAAGGGTCATACGTTCGCGAGCGCCACCGACACCGAGGTCGTCCCGCACCTCGTTGAGGACGAACTTGCCGCCGGCAAGAGCACGAAGGAGGCGTTCCGCGCGGTCCTCGACCGCTTGGAGGGGAGTTTCGCGCTGGCGATGATCGTCGGCGAGAGCGACGAGATATACCTCGCCCGCCAGGACTCCCCGCTCTGCGTCGGCCACGGCGACGGCGAGACCTTTATTGGGAGCGACGTCACCGCGTTCCTCGAACACGCCCGCGAGGTCACGTACCTCGAAAACGGCGATCTCGCCGTCGTCACGCCCGACGGCGTTACCATCGAGCACGACGGCGAGCCCGTCGAGCGCGCTATCGAGCAGATCGAGTGGGACGCCGACGCCGCCGAGAAGGGCGGTTACGAGCACTACATGCTCAAGGAGATCCACGAACAGCCACAGGCGCTCCGGCAGGCGCTCTCCGGGCGCGTCGACGAGATGCAGGGCACCGTCGAGCTCGGTCTCGACCTTCCCGCGGAGTACCTGCGCTCGCTCGAAGAGATTCAGATCGTCGCCTGCGGGACGTCCTACCATGCGGGGCTCTACGCCGCCCATCTGCTCGAGACGCACGCGGACGTCCGCGTGACGGTGCACGTCGCCAGCGAGTACGAGTTCCGCGGCGGGCGCGACCCGTGGCGAACGCTCGTCGTCGCGGTCACGCAGAGCGGCGAGACGGCCGAAACGCTCGGGGCACTCCGCGACGCCGCGCGCACCGGGGCGCGGACGCTCGCCGTCACGAATACGGTCGGCTCCTCAATCACGCGCGCTGCCGACGACGCGCTCTACATCCGCGCCGGTCCCGAGATCGGTGTCGCCGCGACCAAGACGTTCGTCTCGCAGGTTGCCACGCTCGCACTCCTCACCGTCCACCTCGGGCGGGTTCGGGACACGCTCAGCGCGACCGAGGCCGGCGAACTCCTCGGGGACGTTCGGGGTCTCCCCGGTGCCGTCCAACGTGTCCTCAATGCCGATACGGGCGTCCGCGACGTCGCCGAGACGTACGTCGACAGTGTGGCGTTCTTCTTCATCGGGCGGTACTTGGGCCACCCCGTCTCGATGGAGGGCGCACTCAAGCTCAAGGAGATCAGCTACGACCACGCCGAGGGGTTCCCCGCGGGGGAGTTGAAGCACGGCCCGCTCGCGCTCGTGACAGATGAGACGCCGGTCCTCGCGGTGCTCACCGAGGGGGCCAACGCCGACGCGACGCTCAACAGCGTCAAGGAAGCCGAGTCGCGCGGCGCGCCCGTGATCGGGTGTCTCTCGGAAGGGCGTGACGAGAAGTTCATCGACGTCGGCTTCGACGTCCCCGAGCTCGGCGAGATGGAGCCACTCGTGGCGAACGTCTACCTGCAGTTGTTCGCCTACCACGTCGCGAACTCGAAGGGGCGCGCGATCGACAAGCCTCAGTACCTCACAAAGCATCGTCAGCTAACCTGACCTGAGCCACCTATTCTGTTATAATGAGCCGTCGGTAGCGGTTGATCAACGCCGCTCGAAGCCGGAGCTGTCGCTGTCGGCGGCGCTCAGCCGCCGACGCGACAGCGTAGCCACTCACAAAGTGGCGTACTCGGTCGGTGACTACCGGTGGAATCGGTCGTCTGGTGGCCGATTCGCGGGGACGGCCCGACGCACCGCGAGGGCCGTCCACGCGGCCCGTCGAACCATATTCACGAACTCTTTGTACGGCCACCACCAGAGGCGACGCCCGCCACGGCGGGGCGTCGCCACATATTCGTAGTGGAGATACCGCCAAACGTTCTGTAACAGCAGACTCACCACGACGTACAGCAGTCTCACCGTCGCATCTCGTGTCGTTGTTGTCGCTATCGCTTGCTCGGACAAGCGATAGCTCGACTCGATACCGAAGCGTTTCGCGTAGTGGTATCGAGCGTCGCGTGGTGTCTCGATGAACGGCGCGTCAGCGGCGTAGCCGTGACGCGCCACACCATGTTTGTCGTACTTCCCGTTTAGGTACGTACAATCGATGTAGACGGGAAACTCGACGGTCCAGCTGTGACCGTCGATTTTCCCTGTCAGATCATGCTGAATGACACGACTCCACCCTTCCGAGAGCTCTTGTTGAATCGTCTTCCCCCACCGGATGATCGGGATCACGTACGCGTAGTTATGCGCTTGAAGCAGCGTGAGGCACTTGCTGTCGTAGAATCCGCGATCAAGATAGACGGCCTTGACCTCGGTGTCAAGGCCGTCGAGGACACCGAAGAACTCAGCGAGGACGCTGCTGGCGGTGTCGCCGTCTTCGAGACGGCGCACCGCCAGCGTGTAGCGTTTGTTCTTCACACGCGCGTAGAGTGTGGCGTAGGCATGGAACGCGGTGGTTCCACGCTTGGCTTCCGAGTGATAGAGGCTCTGCGTGTCGTCTTCATCACCATAGTAGGGCCGCAGGTGGAGGTCTGCGCAGACCTCCACCTGCTCAGGAAGCAGTTCGACGATATCTTGTTGAAGGAGCGTGTTAGCGACTCGTTCGAGCCGTTCCGGCTCGAACTTCGTCCGGAGATGGTAGAGGATCGTGTTGGCAGCGGGGCCGTTCTGACTCGACGCACAGAGCGTAGAGACAGAGGTCCCGTCGGCGCAAGCGCCGACGAGGACCTCATAGATGTCCTCAGCAGTGATTTCAGCGTTATTGGCTAAGGAAAGCGGAACTTCCTCCTCAAGGCTGTTGACGAGAAAGTTAAGAAGCTGGTCCTCGTGAATCTCACTGTCTGCTTGCTGGGTCGTAGACACACCTTCAGCAAGCAGACGTTCTAACTAAGCGGCTTTGTGAAGTACTGAGCCTAGGAATTTGGCGAAGAGTGTGACGGTAGAGTAGGCGGGCGCGCGTGACCCCGTGGCAGTGCAAAATCCCGCTGACGCGGACGCATCCCTGAATCGAACCCCACAGGGGTTTAACCCTCAGGAATCAAATCGCCCAGTATGCATCCCCTTGTCGTGGCGGCGGCCGCGCTCGTCGTCGTGGCCGCGCTTCCATACGCTCTGTTCGGCGTCCTCTACGCCGCGATCCGGCCGTCAGGATCGCCGGCCGACAAGCGAGAAGCCGAGCCGACGGTCAGCATCGTCCTCCCGACGTACAACGAGGAGCGTATTGTCGAGAAGAAACTCGACGACCTGCTCGAACTCGACTACCCGATGGAGAAGGTCGAGCTCGTCGTCGTTGACTCCTCTGACGACGCGACGCGCGACATCATTCGGGACTACTTCGCGGACCTTGATGCGCCCGATCTCACGCTGATCGAGGAGGACGAGCGCCGCGGGCTTGCCCCCGCGCTCAACGAGGCCTACGAGGCCGCCGAAAACGAGATGGTCGTCAAGACGGACTGTGACTCCTACCTCCCAGACGACGTCCTCCGTGAAGCCGCCGCAAACCTCGCTGATCCTGCGGTTGCTGCCGTGACCGGACGAAACGTCGAGGTCCTCGGTGGAAGTGGCGTTGAAGAGGGGTATCGGGGGATTCAGGCGTACATCCAGACGCTGGAGGCGCACCTTGACTCGACGTTCATCTTTCACGGCCCCTTCTCCGCATTCGAGAACGACGCGCTCGTTCCGATCGACCCGAGCTCACTCGCCGACGACACCGAACTCGCGCTCCGAATACGGCGGACGAGTGGGAAGCGCGTGATCTTCGACCCTGCAGTGCAGTACAAGGAGGCGTCCCACTCGGGCTTTGTGAAGCGCCGCACGCAGAAGGACCGTCGCGGAATGGGACTCATTCGATTACTCGTCCAGCACCGCGACGCGCTCGGACGCTACGGTAAGTACGGCCGCGTCGTCCTCCCGTTCAACTGGTGGTTCATGATCGTCTCCCCGTGGGTCGTCGCGCTCTCCGTCGTGGGGGTGACGGCCGCCGCGCTCGTCACCGTCGACATGCCGGGCCTTCTCGTTCCCGCCGCGCTCGTCACCTTCGTCTACCTCGGCCAGCGCGATTCGCTGGGCCCGTTCGCGCCCCTCTACTCGCTGTTCGATACGCAGGTGTCGCTCGCTCGCGCCGCCGTGGAGTTGCTACGCGGCGACTACGACGCGACCTGGGACGTCGACGAGGAACTGCGGGAGGCATATGAGTGATGCGGTGCAATAATCAGAGACACGCATGATTGAAGCACAGTCGGAGCCTTCTGTCGCGATCCTCCACGATCGTTTCCCCGGTCTCGGTGGCGGCGAGACGTTCGCCATTGAGGCTGCCCGCGTACTTGATGGTCCTATTTACACGATGTACGTTGCGCCGGAGACGGACATCCCCGAGGACGTATCCATCGTCCCGATCCACCAGTCGAAGTACACGAACGGGCTCTCCGGCCGTCTCCTTGAATGGCAAAACGAGGGGATGAACCCATTGGAGACATTGTCGGTGGCGCTCGATATGACCGACGCCCACCCGGACCTCACGGAGTACGATGTCGTACTCAGCAGCGCTCCCCTGAGTAAGAACTACGTGCCCAGCAGCGATCAGCGCATCGTTCACTACCCTCACAGCCCCCCTCGGTGGCTGTATGACCTCTACCGAGATCGAATGGACGCATTGGACTATCCGATCGTCCGGATGGCGCTGAAGTGGTACGCCAAGGTGTGGCGCTCGCTCGATAAGGAGGCCAACGACTACGTCGATACGTTCGTCGCGAATAGTGAACTGATCGAAGAGCGGATTGAGCGCTACTACGACCGTGACGCAAAAGTCGTCTACCCGCCGGTGACGGGAGACTGGCGCAACCAAGGCGACGATGGATACTTCGTCACATGGTCGAGGCTCGCGCCAGAGAAGCGAATCGATCTGATCGCAGAAGCGTTCACCGAACTTGACGAGCGCCTCGTCATCGCCGGGGACGGCGAACAGCGCAAGAAAATAGAGAGTATCGCGTGCGGTCAGGACAACATCGAGGTACGCGGGTATGTAGAAGACATTGAGTCGCTAGTCGCGAACGCGACAGCGGTCGTCTACGCGCCCAAGCAGGAGGACTTCGGCCTCGTTGGGGCGGAAGCTCTGAGCGCCGGAAAGCCACTGATTGGGGTGAACGAGGGGTTCACTAAGTACCAAGTCGACCCGGGCGTCACGGGACTTCGGTTCGGACCATCCGCTAGCTCTCTCCGTGAGGCGGTCCGTGCGTTCGATGCCGAGGACTTCGACTCCACGGTGATCCAGAGTGCCGCTGAGCGATACCGCTATGACAAGTTCGAATCAGACCTTCGATCCGTCGTATATCAGAGTGTATGAAGGTAACGTTCGTCACACCACCGCAGGACGAGGGGGGTATCGGGAAATATGCGGATGGAATCTGTCGCGAGATGCGAGACGATGCACAAGTCTCGAGACTAGATCTTCCGGAGGGGTTGGGATTGATCAAACACGTTGCGCTCGCATGGCACGCCGGGACGACTGACGCGGATGTCGTTCACGTGCAGTTTGAGTACGCATTCTTTAACCCGAAACTGGTCTTCGCTTGGGTATTCTTCCCCCTGTTAGCTGTCCTGACTCGGCTTCATGGTACCAGCACCGCCGTCACAATGCATGAGGTGTGGGAGTCCGACACCGTCGATGGGGGACTGGAGTGGAGATACGTTTGGATCACACATACGCTGATCGCGGTCACTACCGACTCTCTTGTCTTCCTCTCTCAGAATGCATCGGAGGCGTTCGACGTCCCCGTTCCAGTAAAGCGTGCTACCCTCCCCCACGGAGTTGACCTCGGGGAGACGCGATCCGTCGACGAAGGTAGTGCGAAAGAACTATTCGGATTCTCGCCGGATGACTCTATCATTGCGCAGATCGGATACGTTTCTCCCCGGAAAGGAACCGAGCTATTCCTCAAGTTGGCTGAGAAGTACCCGGAGCATCAGTTCCTCATCGCGGGTGGACCTCGCCGTGAAGAGGATCAGGAGTACTTCGAAGGCGTCAGACAGAACGCGCCGGGGAACGTCACCGTCACGGGCGTCCTGTCGGACCGACGCTTCCACGCGGCGTTCGTCGCCACGGACGTCGCAGTGCTGTCCTACACCGATATCAGGCAGAGCGGCATCCTCAACTGGTGCTTCGCGTATTGCGTCCCTACAATTTGCCGACGCATCCCGTACTTCGAACGGATCGCAGCCGAGTGGGGCGGTATCCTCCTTTTTGATGATATGTCGGGGGCGGTAGAACGACTCAGCATCGCACTCCGAGAGTCCGAACGACTCTCCGCACAGATGGAGGAGTACCGGGAGTCACATTCGTTCGAGCGTATCGCCGAGCGCCATTTGGAATTATATCTGGAACTGTAGCCGCGGCTGAGGCCCCCGTCGTTCTACAATGACCGAATGCCGCGGATATCCTCTCGACCGGTAGACTATCGTCAGGTGGGGTTGGTCCGTAACCAGTGTCAATTGGCTGCGGATCGCAGATATTAGTACGGCGGTTCGTCGGAGATCTTTTCATATATCGGATGGGTTTGAATGACTACTACTATCTATCTGTCTACCGGAATAACTCGTAAGACGTAATGACACGGCACACGTATTCCGAGAGTGCCACTGGCTCTTTCAGTGACGTGGTGAACAAGCGACCCTCCAACATGCTCAAACGATTCAGAACCATGAACACGGTAGAATGACGAACATCGCCCTTGTCGTATTAGACACCCTGCGGAAGAATTCGTTCGACGAGCACTTCCAGTGGTTACCAGGGACGCGCTTCGAGAACGCGTGGTCGACGAGCCACTGGACGGTTCCCGCGCACGGATCGCTGTTCACGGGGAGATACGCCAGCGAAATCGGTGTCCATACGGATGCATCGTCGCTGGACTGCGAGCGGCCGGTGCTAGCGGAGCGGCTCCGGGACGCGGGGTACAGTACTCGCGCGTTTAGCGCTAACGTAAACGTTTCTGAGAACTTCTCGTTCGACCGTGGCTTCGACGAGTTCGAAGGGAGTTGGCGACTACGGGCACTCACCGAGAACTTCTTCAACTGGGATCAATTCCTCGTCAAAAATGAGGGGGCGGGCCCCACTCGGTATCTACGCGCGCTCAGGCAGTGCGTCGCGGGAGACTGCGACACCCTCCCCTCGCTAAAGCGGGGTGCTCTGCTGAAGCTCCGAGATCTGGGAATCGGATCCCGAACGCAGGACGATGGTGCGACCGAAGCGCTCGGTTACGTTCGATCGACCGACTTCGGCGACAGCGAGTTCCTCTTCATGAATCTGATGGAGGCGCACACACCGTATAATCCCCCCGAGGAGTACCGAACGGTCGATCCACCGGGGCTCGACGGCCTGAAGGCCTCGGTTCGCAGTCCTAATGCCACCCCGGATCAGATAAGGCAGGCGTACGCTGACGGCGTTCGGTACCTCTCAGATATGTATCGGGAGATATTTTCGGAACTCCGCGAGGAGTTCGATGTTGTCGTCACTGTTTCCGATCACGGAGAAGTTCTCGGCGAACACGGGATGTGGGAGCATCAGTGCGGTCTCTATCCCGAACTCACACACGTTCCTCTGTCGATCTATACCGGTGAGGGTTCCGGAGACGTGGTCTCGTCCTCGGTGAGCCTGCTCGACGTCAATCAGACAATCCTCACGCTCGCCGGGTTGAGCGCCGACTCACGGGGACAGGACCTCCTCGCGGACACTGTCGAAAACGGCGAGTTCCTCACCGAGTTCCACGGTATTTCGGACCTCCATCGGAACGCCCTCGATAAACAGGGAATCACCGACATCGACGATCTCAAACAGGAGTTGAACGGCATCTGCTTTGGCGGTTACTACGGCTACGAGACGTTCGATGGGTTTGAGGAGATCAACGAGTCGCCCTTCGAAGACCCACAGAAACAGCTTTCGGAGCGCGTGGGTGAACTCGACAAAGAGCACACGTCCAGAGAGGACCAGGATCTGGACGATGCAGTGATGGACCAGTTAGAAGATCTTGGCTATGCCTGATTGCACCCTCCTTCAGCAACGATGGTAGACACAGTCGTCTTCGGGATGTGTACACGGAACGAAGAGGACGTCGTTCGCAAGACGATACGGGCGGTCCGGAACCAAACACATCCGCCGGACCATGTCTACGTCTGTGACGACAGCGACGACTCCACGCCGGACATTGTCCGTGACGAACTTGAGGGATCAGGCATCCCCTTCGAGGTGTTCCACCAGGAGCGATACGACGGACACGGCGGCGCTCGGCAGGAACTCTACGAGCGCGCCCGGTCGGTGGACCCGGACGTCATCTGTATGCTCGACGCGAACAACACGATCGGCGACGACTGGTTGGAGTCGATCCTCCGTTTCCGGGCGGAGAACCCCGAGTACGACGTGCTGACCGGCCCCGAATGCGACACGGGGATCCATCGGGAAGCCCCTTCGCCGCACGACCCGCTCTATTATCGTCACGCTGCCATCGCGTTCGACGCGGACCTGCTTGAGACTGTCGGTGGGTGGGACCCGGATTTCGGAAGAGGCGAGGATTGGGACCTCGCTCTCCGGATGTATCGCGCGGGATCGAAGGTATTCACCAGCACTCAGTGGTGCTCCCGATACGTCGCGCCCGACCCGCCGGATCTTACCCGTAAGCGGATCGCGCGCAACCCGACGAGCGTGCCGTACCTCGCGAAGTACGGCGCATGGTATCTCACCTTCCACCCCGCGCAGGTACTCAAGGACCTCTGGAGCGTCTGCTTCTACGCCCTCTTCCTCCTTGGTCTCGCGGCGATTCCGGTCGGCGTCGGTTTTGGGCTACTCGCCACCGCTGTCGTCGTCGGTTGCGGTTTCGTCCTCGCCCAGCGTCGCTACGAAGGTGACAGCGACCAACCGGCGAACCGACTGGAGCGCCCGCTCTACATGCTGCTGTTCACTGCCCCCGCGGTTGCACGGAGTTGCCGCAATGTCGCCGACGGCCGGTACCGGACGTGACGTCGCGACGGTAGCGGACTCCGCGTCCCTCGTCGGCGCAACCGACATACCCTAACGATAGCTCCGCCAACAAGATACCGATGGATGCCTCCCGAGAACCCGAACGTAGTGGTCGTCGTCCTCGATACACTTCGGAAGGACGCGTTTGACGAGTACTTCAACTGCTTGCCCGGTCGTCGTTTCAAGAACGCGTACTCGCCGTGACATTGGACACTCCTCGGCGAGCACGGCGCGTGGGACCACTTCTACGGCGCCTATCCCGATCTCACGCACGTCCCGCTTCGAGGGGCGGTCCGAGACGCAGTGAGACTCTTCGACGTCCACCGGACCATCTTCGAACCCGCTAGTGTAGACGCCGACGGGACGCGCGGCCGGTCGCTCCTCGACGGTGCCGAGGGCGGTGAGACGCTGACCGAGTGCCACGGTGTCACGGCGACGCTATGCGACTCGCTCGTGACTGACGGATATGACGAGATCCGCGGGCTCGACGAGGAGCGACACGGCTACGTTGCCCCTGAGATTACTACGGCTACGAGACGCACGGCCAGGACACGGACGGCGGCGACCTCGTCGAGACCGGAGCATACGCCCTCGAAGGCGACCCCAAGTCCCGCCTCGCCGAACTCCGGAACCCGCTGGAGCGCCGGGACATCGCGAGCGAGCGTCGGCTCGGGCGCCGGCGGCCCGGGACTGACCGGGCCGAACCGCTATTCTTTTCGGTCGAGACGGCGCTATTTACGTCAGAACCTCTCCCACACATGACCCTCCTGATTCTCGCACTCGACGCGCTCGACGCCGCGCTCGTCGACGATTTCGGTATCGACGCGCTTCGCCTCCCCGCACATGGGCAGATGGAGACGGTCGCGGAGATGCGCGACGAACCGTACACACCGGAAGCGTGGGCGTCGGCGGCGACGGGACTCCATCCACGAGATCACGGTGTAAGCATGAAGACGAGCGAGTGGGAAAACCCCCTAGTGAACTTCCTTTCCCGATTCGCCGGATATCTCCCGATGTCGGCCCGCGCTCGCCTCGGGAACGTAGCGGAGAGCGCGACGGGCTCGGAGTACACGATCGCGGAGGTCGAGTCGGCGACAATGTTCGACGATGAGGACAGGATCGTTCATAACTGGCCCGGCGTCCACAACGGGGCGGAGCTCAAGCGTGCGTGGGATGTGATGTGGCGGGAGGGACAAACCGACGCCGAGTTCCGCCGGGACATCGCCGGCCTCGCCGCCGAGCAGTTCGGGTGGGCCCGGGAGATGCTCCGCCACGGACCTTCGGTCGCCGGCGTCCACATCCACTACCCCGACGCGACCGGACATGCCTACTGCGAGGACCGCGAATCGCTCCGCCGGGCGTACGAGCGAACGGGCGAGTTCGTCGCGGAGATCGTAGCCGCCCTCGGCGAGGATGATGAGCTGCTCGTCTTGAGTGACCACGGAATGGTCGTCGACTGGTACGCCGATGCGGAGGATCGAGGTATGGAGTCGGGCGGGCACTCATGGCGCGCGTTCGCCGGATCTACGTGCGAATCCGTACCCGAGAGCATCCTTGATGTGCGCGAGTGGGTTGACGAGCACGCGACGAGCGCGCGTTCGGACCGGGAGGAGTTCGACATTGACGAGGAGCGGTTGCGCGACCTCGGCTATATATGAGCGCCGCCAACACTGACTTCGGCCTTGAAGTGTCGAAGGGTGTCCTCGCTAAAATTACTATGGCCGGGGTGGGGTTTCTCGGCTCGATCATCTTTGCGCGCGTGCTCGGTCCAACCGGTTATGGAACATTTTACGTCATAGTGACGCTAGTGAACGTGCTCAACAATGGAGTCACCGGCTGGGGGGTTGCGTGCAAGAAACGTCTGACTGAGGGCCGAGATATCCATGCGAGTCTGGGCGCCGCGCTCATCGGTTCGTTCGTTTCGATTGTTGTGTTCGTACCGGCTGCAGTGGCGGTTCTCTCGGTGACACGAGCGTACGACATCGGAGGCCTCTATCTTCCGTTCGCGGTACTGCTAGCGTCGGTCTCGCTGTTCGCGACGACGAACCGCGTGCTCTCAGGCCGTCGAAACTTCTCCGACGCTGAGTGGACAGATACCCTTCGGTCAGTGTTCACGACCCCGGCACAACTCCTACTTGTTCTGTTGGGTCTCGGAGCTGCAGGAATGGCGTATGGGCTTGCGGCTGCGACCCTATTGACAGTCCCTTTCGTTGTGTGGCGGATCGGTGCACTGCCGGTGATCCCTTCGTGCGAGATGCTATCGAACGTCTGGGCTTACGCGAAGCATTCGATTGTGAATGATCTTCTCGGTAGCACACAGAGCCGGGTCGATATACTCCTCCTCGGGGCGCTCGCCACTTCCGGTATAGTCGGCCAATATCAAATTGGACTGACCCTGACGATGCCAGCGCTGTTCGCGAGCGATGCGGCAGCGAGCGGGCTTATGGCTCGGGTTAGCGGTCGGCTAAGTCGCGGCGAATCCGCCATTAAGGACGTGAATAATACCCTCAGCTACGCCAGCGTGCTCAGTATTCCGATATTCTTCGGCGTCCTCGCGATCCCGAATCGCCTCGTCGTGACCATCTTTGGTCCGCAGTACGCGGCTGCCATACCGTTGCTTGTCGGACTAGCCCTCTATCGGATGATACAAACACAGTCTCAACAGCTTGCATCGATCATTAACGGGTTGGACCTGCCGGATGTGAACACACGGATTTCCGCTGTATCGCTGGTGACAAACGTCGTCGTCGGCTACCTGTTCTGGACGTGGGTTGGCCCAGTTGGTATCGTCGCGTCCTCTATAATCGCCGAGACAGGTCGTTGGCTCGCGAGCGTCTACGCTGTCACCCGGTCTATGGACGGCGTAACACCGGTGCCGCGCCCTGTTATTGAACAAATTGTTGCAGGCGTGATAATGTTCTGTGCCGTCAGCGTCCTCAGTGAGTCGTTCTCATTATCCTCGTGGCTATCGGTCATGCTGGTGGTCTGTGTAGGCGCTGTAACTTACGGAGTCGTCTTGGTCGTAGTGAGCCGTCATTTCCGTACCACGGCTCTAGGTATTCTTGCAGACGTTTCATGGCGATCGCTGTAAGAGATGGAGCAAGAGGGACTGCACTTCACAAGGCTTCCCCTCACTTTCCGTGTCGTCCGACGTAATGAGCGACGATACCGACCGGTCTGGTAGTCTCTCCATTACCGGGAGATCGGTCCTCGACGTCGCGGCGGACTGGTACCCAGTCCCCGTGGTCGCGCTCCTCATGGCGTTTATGCTGTGGGTGCGCGGGCAGTCCTGGCAGAACTTCGTACAGAACGGGACCGTGCTACTGAGCGGGAACGACCCGTGGTACCACTTCCGAAGCACGATGTACGTCGTCGAGCACTGGCCGTTCGACGTCTGGACGCAGTATCCGACCGGCGTCGCAGTCGGCCAGTTCGGCACACTCTGAATGTATCCGTGACGCGCGTCGGGGTAGTACTTGTCCCGAACGGTTCGGTCTACCTTTCAACAGCGAGAGAGTCCCGCCGTTCACGGCGGGCGTGAATCGCGTAAGCCTGGTTACAGTACCGCCACGTCACTGCTGGTCTTGGGCCTCCAACGCTTCAAGACCGGCTTCTAACACCTCTATGTAGGCTTCCGAGAGGTCCAAATCATTCGCTTCTGCGTAGTCTTTCACTCGGCCACCGAGCGTGTGTGAAATGTCGATGTTTGGTCGCATACGAAAAGACTTTAAGACTAAAAGTATAAACATCTATTGTGGTGAAGCGCACCAACACGTTCGCCGTGCGACCGCTCTCCAACAAGGGAGAGCAACTGCTACGGGACCTGTTGGACGCTTCCGCCGCTCTCTGGAACGAGGTCAACTACGAACGCCTCATGCGGTACAACGACGAGGGCGGTTTCGAGGGCGAGGGTGTGTGGGACGCCGATACAGGCCAACTCGAAGGTCGATACAAGGGCGTTCTCGGGGCGTCCACTGCCCAACAGGTAATTCGGAAAAATGCCGAAGCGTGGCGGGCGTTCTTCCGTCTGAAAGACCAGTACCACGACGAGTCGAATACGTCGGTCACGGAACACCCGGAACCACCAGGATTCCGCGGCAACGAAGACGATGGACGTGTTCTCAAAGGCGTTGTCCGAAAGGACGCATACACCGTCGAATGGGGCGACCGCTCTCGGATTGAGATACTGGTCGGGAGCGAGTTGAAAGGCCGATACGACCACACTGGGCGGCTCCGGCTCGAAATCGCTGGCGACCCGAACTGGCCCGACTACGAGAAACAGGGCCGGCTGGACTTGTGGTACGACGAAACTGACAGCACCTTCCGAGCTTCGCAACCCGTGACTGTTTCTGACGACGCACGGGCAACTCCACTGGCCGGCGAGACGGCCGCTCTGGACATCGGTGCGAACAACCTCGTCGCTTGTACCACAACCACAGGTCAGCAGTACCTCTATGAAGCCCGGAGCTTGTTCGACCGCTTCCGCGAGACGACGCGGGAGATCGCGCGGCTCCAGTCCAAACTCCGTGAGGAACGACACAGCAGCAAGCGCATCCGGCGGCTGTACCGGACACGCACCCGTCGCCGCAACCACGCCCAAGAGTCGCTATGCCGTGACCTGCTTGAACGGCTGTACGCCGAAGGTGTCGATACCGTGTATATCGGCGGATTGACCGGCGTGTTGGACACGCACTGGTCGGTCGAGACGAACGCAAAGACGCACAATTTCTGGGCGTTCAAGAAATTCACCGAGCGACTGGCGTGTACCGCCGAGGAATACGGTATCTCGGTTGAGGCCCGGTCGGAAGCATGGACCAGTCAAGAGTGTCCGCAGTGCGGTTCGACAGACCGGACGACACGGCACCAAGACACCCTCACCTGCCCGTGTGGATTCGAGGGACACGCCGACCTCAGAGCGTCGGAAACGTTCCTGAGACGCCATCAGAACTCAGAGAGTTCTGATTGGCGAACGAGACGCGTAGTGACTAACGCAACTTCTGAATGAATCCGTCGAGGTGATTTTCGATCCACGAGCCTGCGAAACTCA
>NZ_BAAABL010000037.1:0-23236 GCF_039520965.1 Halarchaeum salinum | reverse complement strand
GTCCGGTCTTACAGGAGACGCTCGCTACCGCTACGCAACCGAGGTGTGAGTCTTAGCTAAAGACGAATGAATATAGGTCTTTGCCTACTGCCAGTCACAGATAGCATGGTTGACTCTGTTTACACTCCCAATAGATAACAAATCCCGATGTAGGACAGTAAATACAGAGAAAGAACCTAACAGACGGTATTCAGATACCACCTATCGCTCAATTCACCCCCTCTGTATGTGCCCGCCGACGAAGGCCCTCTTTGCCGGCGTCGTCGTTCTGACTGGTAGCGTCGCACTTGATAGACTTAACGCCCTATGAGTTGTCCTCCTCCCCTCGTAGGTCTTGCTGGTGGCATCCTCACAAACTACCTCGGTACTAACGGCCACAGTTCGTCAACGCTCTAGATGGCATCGGCGGGAGCGTGGTCGTTGCACATGCGCTGTGTCTCGGTGTCGTACCTCTCGAATAACAGTAGTTATTTAACTCTCTCCAGATCCTTGGCGGCGGTTGTCTCGCGTACGTCCCCGAATCTTGCGAGCGCACACTCCCTCGGGAAGTATCGCTTGCCGACTGGGATCGAGTACGTCAAGATTATCCGGTTCTGTTCGTCGTCCGAGTACGTCTGCTCGACCAGCCAGGCTCGGACCGACTCCGCGTCACCGTCTTGCGTGTCCATGTATGCCCGTACGCGTTCTGAATGAATGGTCCACTGCTAGTGTTCGAGTCACGTCTGCGGATTCCCGTTGAAGACTTGCCGATACAACAGTACGGAGATATATCACGAAACCCTCCTAATCAAAACTAATAATAATGTTGGATGAGTGTTAACACATGTATGTCAACGAGAGAAGATCAATCGCCGAAGGAACGAAAGACCGCGATTCAGCGCCGCCACGAGGAAACCGCCGACGAGGTCCTGCCGGAGCACCGCTCGCTCTACATCGACGGCGAGTGGGTACCGAGCGCATCCGGTGAGACCTTCGAGACGCGCGACCCCACAACCGGTGATGTCCTCGCTGAGGTTGCGGCCGGGAACGCCACCGATATCGACCGCGCGGTCGAGGCGGCGAGGCGCGGATACGAGGAGACATATCAGGACTACTCCACGGCACAACGACAGGCGATGCTCGATACCATCGCTGACCGCGTTGAGACGAATAAGGAGGCCTTCGCCCGTCTTGAATCACTCGATAATGGAAAACCGATAACCGAAGCCCGCGGCGACATCGGTCTCGTTATCGATCATTTCCGATACTTCGCCGGCATCGCGCGTGCTCACGAGGGCGAGTCGGTCGAGACAGACGCCAGTCGTACCGTCCAGACGTTTCAAGAACCCTACGGCGTCATCGGCCAAATAATCCCGTGGAACTTCCCACTGCTCATGGCGTCATGGAAACTCGCACCTGCACTCGCCGCCGGGAACGCCGTCGTTCTCAAACCCGCCGAGGAGACGCCACTCACCGTCCTCAAACTGCTCGAGGCCACGGGTGACGTCGTCCCGGACGGCATCGTCAACGTCGTTCCCGGTCTCGGCCCCGACGCAGGTGCGCCGCTCGCGAGCCACGACGGCATTCGAAAGCTCGCATTCACCGGCTCGACGGCCGTGGGGAGCGAAGTGATGAAGAGCGCCGCCGACAACATCACGGATATTACGCTCGAACTCGGCGGAAAGAGCCCGCTCGTCGTCTTCCCCGACGCCGACCTCGATCAGGCCGTCGAGACCACCGTCACCTCCATCTTCTTCAACACGGGAGAATGCTGCTGTGCCGGCTCGCGGCTCTTTGTCCACGAAGACATCGCCGACGAATTCCTTGACCGACTCGCCGCCGCTGCCGAGGACCTTACCGTCGACGACCCGCTCCTCGACTCCACCGACCTCGGCCCGAAAGTCACCGAGGAACAGGTCGAGAACACGATGAGCTACATCGAGGAGGCGCGGGCGTCCGGCGCTTCCTTCGTCACCGGTGGCAACCGGCCGGACGACGACGCGCTCGCCGAGGGCTGTTTCGTCACGCCGACGCTCATCGACGATCTCAACCATGACAATCGCGCCGTCCAAGAGGAAATATTCGGACCAGTACAGGAAGTTTTCACTTGGAACGACTACGACGAGATGATCGAATTGGCGAACGATGTCGACTACGGGCTCGCTGGCGGTATCATAACTGAGAGCCTCCAGAACGCCTACCGCTGCGCGAAAGACATCGAAGCGGGGAACCTCTGGGTTAACACCTACAACGACTTCCCCGCGGGCCAGCCCTTTGGCGGCTACAAACAATCTGGTATCGGCCGGGAGACCGGTCAGGAAACCATCGAACACTACACGCAGACGAAGACCGTCAATATCTCGCTCGACTGAGCGGCATGGCCGCCGCCGGTTTTCAACGGCTGGATCAAGCGCACGAGAAGTCCCCTACACTATTTTTCGGACGACGTCCATTGGCGCTACACGCTGGCGGTGTCGTCGTCTTTGAGACGGCATATCGCCAGCAGTGTCCTCGTTGAGTTTCCTAGAGTACTTGATGGATTTGACACTGTAGTCAAGGGCGCCACCTTGATTACGGGTTCTACGATAGCAAGTGCCTCACGCTGCTTCAGGCGCACAACTGCGCCTATGTGGTCCCGATCATCTAGTGGCTTTAGCCACCAGAATTCTTCTCGAACCTTTATAATGTTCCAGCGGGCCCTATCGGCTCAGTTCTAGGTGTCACTCCGGCTGGCGCGTCGTCGGTAGCGCAGTAGTGAAGTCCTCAACGAACTCTGTCAGAATCTCTGCTGGACTCAGGTCGTGAGTGTGGATGGGGGGTTCCCAGAGTTCGACGTCGAACGCGTGGGCCGCCGTCGCGTCGCCGTCGGTCGCGACGACCATCAGAATCGCACTCTGGGAGATGACGATCGTTCGCTCGGCGTCCACCTCCAGATGTTCGATGTACGCGGCCTCCAGTCCCGCGCGAAGATCCACGCTGTCAGCGAGTTCGCAGTGGACGACCGGGTCATCATCTGCCATTCAATCCACCATACGGAATCGCGTGTGAAGTATACCCTGCTCCAAGACCGCCCTGGTCGCCCGCTCTTAACCAACGCTTCCGGGATGATGGACGATTATGTTGGTTAAGATCTTGAGAGCCACCGGGATGTGACCGCCGTCGCGTTTGTCGGCGCCGTCGAGGGCTGCGACGCACACCACGCGTCGCGAGTTCCATCGATGACTGCACCTGATCGACACGCCTACTCGGACGACGCCGAGTGCTTCGAGCGCGAGCAACTCGCCAAAGATGCCGATCAAGCCCGGCGACGAACAGACGACCTCACCGAGGCAGACGCTCGCGAACTGATCGCCGACCTTCTTGAGGACGACACCGTGGTGGCAGTGCCGACCGATCGCCTGCTCATCCATGAGCCAGCGGACGCCGTCTTCGAAGACGTCGTCCAACTCGCCGCCTATCACCGTGGGTGGGAAGCCGGTCGCGACGACGGGGCGGATGCATGAGCCAGCAGACGTGTGCGTTCTGCGACGCCGACCCCGACGTCCGCCTCGGCCAAGCCGGGTCGTGGGGCAAGGACGAACTCATCACCCACACCCGATCTGCGTGGAGTGCGCGCTCCGTGAACACCCAGACCCGGCCGAGCAACATCGCTTCGCGTGCGATGGCTGTGGCTGCCTCGTCAACGCCGTCGCCGCCCTCACCCGCTATCGCGTCCAACTCGCCCACCTCGAAGGTACGCTCCACCTCTGCACTCGCTGCAGTCCCACCGGACCGACAACCTACTGGACTCGCGACCTCGGAACACACCTCATTCGAGAAGCTGATGTGAGCACACAGACAGGCGACGTCGAAGCAGAGCAGAATACCGGGCGAGAGCGTTAGTCGTCGTCACGGTACGAGGCACCAAATTCGCCAGTAAATTCGTACTCGCTGGGGAACGTTGGGTCTGTCGTCGACGTCCAGAGATCGTTGATACGATGTTCGATCGTCTCCAGAACGAGGCGAAGCACATCGGTCGGAGTCGATGGATAGGAAGCATCGACAGCGGCCTCTTCGTGCGGGTCGGGGGGAACGTGGAAGTGATCGCGGGTGTTGTGCGAGTTCGGATGCCGATCCCAGCGACACGACCACTGTTCACCCGACCAGCCTTCGAAATACTGGAAATTGAAGTCACCATTCAGCCGCACACGTACCTCGAGGCGAGCCAAGTCAACGACATCCGGATAGTAGCTAATTTCGAGGGTGGCAACGACACGGTCCTCCTTTCCAGCGGGAAAGTACCGGACAGTCTCGACGAGGGAGAGATCGGCGAGGTGTCGGCTGAGAATACGGAGGCGCTCCTCATTCAAATCGTCAGCGCGCTCCATCAGGGGAACGAGGAAGCAGATGTCGAGCCGGAGTCCGATTCGAGCCGGAGTTTCGCTTCGTGGAGTTCACGCAGTCGCCGCGTGACCGCACGCCATTCACTGAGCCGATCGTAGGCCTCGTCAAGGTCCTCAGAGTCGACGTCCGAGAGAACGACTGCACCGGGAGAGGACGCCTCGAACGACGCCGCGAGGTCGCGCTCTCGTTCTCGGTACTCCGCGGTCCGGTCCGCGATTTCCTCCGGCGTCTCGAACTCCCGCGTCAGTTCGGTCACGCGGCGGAACTCGAAGTACGCCTCGTTACGCATGAAAAGCGCGGGGTTGTCCGCGACCTTCTCAAGCACACCGAGATCGACAAACCATTCGAGGTGTGGCCGTGCCCCCTCCTTTGTACAGTCCGCTCGCTCTGCGATGTCGGTGACGGACGTCGGCGACGTCACTGCTGTCGCAACTTCGTAGACCCGATCCTTCACTGTCCGGCCTTCTAGGGTCGCATCCCACTCCCCGGTGAGATCTAGATCCGGTGGTGTCTTCTCGCTCATTACCACCTACTACGACCTACACTCACATTAATTTGTGGCTACCAGAATATCTAAGCGCTATCGTCGGGAGCAGGAAACGCCCGCTGCTTCGCCGACTTAACCGGAGATAGACAGACACCAGTGCTTGACTGGATGTACATCAAGAGAGAGGACTCCACTACTCAATCCCACTCATCCGGTCGATTCATACACATACAGAAACAGCACTCCAACGACGCCCAGCAGTCCGAGACCTAGTAGACCTGATTGCGGAACTAGCTGGCTATACATAAAAACTCCAATCGCTACGACCACTATCAGAAGGATCTCAATGAACAGCAAATGCGTACGTAGCTCGGTGTCCATCAGTATTCGATATTGGATTGGCTCGTTATGAATCTGCTGTTTAGTTCAACCCGTAGCCATTGAGAGAAAGGTCAATGTCGCCCGAACCGACATTCACCCTTCCGGCCCGCGAGAAGTCGTAAGCGAACTCCCCCTTAATCAGGGAGTCACAGACTGAATCGGATAACCCCAGCTCTTGGTCAACTTCAACCCAACCGACCGTGGTGAGGTTTACAAGATTTTCGTGACCCTCTGCGTCAAAGAGCTTAGTTAGGGAATCGGGATAGCCGTAATCGAATTTGACTTTGCCACTGTCTTGGTTAACGTTATCTGTTCTACTAATGTACGGGGTATCCATTGAGACGTTCACCGCCGAACCATTTTTCGTCACGCCAACGGTAAACGAGAGATCAACGTGTCCAGTCGTATCACCTTGAGGTGCATAGGAGTCGAGATATGGGTCCCCAAGTTGCGTGTCCTGAAACGCTAGCTCCTGAGTAGTATGGCCGTTGTGGAAGCTTTTGTCCGTAGATGAGAGATCTACAGCAGGTTGTTGGCCCCCTCTTTGGATCACACAGTAGTATGGGTCATTCGTATCTGTCGCTTCCCAAACTTCGGATCCGTTTCGAAGAGTCCCCATCAAGTCGCCCTTACCCCAGTAGCCACCGTCAGTTGAAGCATGAATTTGATCGTTTGTTCTAATGCTCCCCTTTCCCGTATATTTATTGGAGGGGACAGATCGCTGTTGAATAGATACATCCGCGGTACTGCTTTCTGTTTTTGTCGCAGTCGTCTTTTCTCGTTTGACGAGTGACTTGATTCGCTGGTGTGCAATTTGCTGCCTTTCTTCTATCCCTCTTCCTGTAGGCTGCATTTCTTTTACTGTACTGTCTCGCTCAGCGCCAGATACCGATATCTCAACGTCATGCATCTCTCCCATGGAGACAATTTCATAGTGTTCGTTCAGCACACCATCGTTAGCGATTGCGGCGTAACCAACGATCGGTTTCCCATTGTTCATTGATGCCGCGACCGTCGTACTCTCTCGGTCACTGGCCTGGCTGAAAACAGACTTTCGTGTCTCTTCGATTTCATCGCGACTCAATGGCGAGTCAACTGTCCCCGTGATACCCTTTGCTGCTCTCGAGTTGCTGAGACTCTCCCGCTCACGAGCACTAGCCTGACCAATAAGACTTCCCCCGAGCAGACTGTAGGCAACTGTTTTCAATACAGCTCTTCTTGAGCCATTTTCTCTAATCATCAATCTAATTTTATCGTAGATTGGTATTGAAACTATCTACTACTCAGATTATTTACCTTAGTTATATAGATGAATATATTGAGGGAGACTAGTCTCAGCGTCTATCTGACGACCCCCAGCTGAAATAGACCACGGAAAGATGGAGCAAAGCGATGATTTGACGGTCCCAGCCGATGATGCCGTCCGCCAGCCCTACGAGCGCTATCAGGCAGCGGAGAGTGACGAGGAACGCCACGAGATTGCCCTTGAGATGGGCAAGTTCGATGGCCGCTGCCATGCCGGGATCTACGACCCTTGAGGAGGAGTGATCGGGCAGTACTCCCGATCGAACAGTAGTCGCCACTGGCGACGCACGCGGCTCACATCGTTCACACGACAACTGCGAAGTAATAGGGTGTACAACAGACACACCATGAGCGGTGAGAAGAAACGCGTCCAGTTTCGCGCCCCTGACCGACTTATCAACCGAGCGGACGCACTCGCGGACGTCCTCGACGAGGACCGTACCAACATCCTCGTCACCGCACTCCGTGAGTATCTCCAAGACGCAGCGCATGACGATGCACTCGTCCAAGAGACTGCCGCTGCCTACTACGACGACGAGATCACCTACGAGCAGCTCAAGTCACTCGTTAGCGCCGAGGATGCCGCGAACAGCCGCGTCCTGAAGGAGCAACTCGACGACGACTACATCGACGACGTCGCCGACGTTTAACGCGTTTCTCAACATGAGGCGCATTGGGCGAGTCCCCACTGCTAGGATGATATGCAGATGCGCACAGCGGTTTTCGAAAGTCTTCGACCAATAGTCTGAGGCCTATCGACTTCGAACGTCGTCGTATGCCTGAAGAGCCACCGAACGACACAGCCCGGTCAACTGGTGGTGTAGGTATGCCCCTTGGCGACGCACTCACCCCCAAGCGTCTCGCCGAGAACACACCGGGGCTCGAGGTTGTTGTCGAACTCCTCAATCATCCAGCACTCACACGAGTCTACGTTTATGTCTGCTACTGGGGGCCGACGACACCACCCGACGTCGAAGACGCCCTCGATCTCTCGAAATCGACGGCCTACGAATACATCGACCAGCTCGTCAACCTCGGTCTCATCACACGGGATAATTCAACACGGCCACAGCGACTGACGGCCGAACCGATTGCTGTCGTCGACGAACACGCACCGATCGTCATTACGCCGACCGTCCTCCACGCGTTCGCCCTCCAAGAGATCGATGCGGACGTCGCGTACTTCCTCGACCGCTACGGCATCGGGAAACTTGTCGCCGCACTCCGTGGTGCCGGCCTCCACTTCGCGGGACAGACCACTCAGCGGATGGTCGCCGACGACATCGACGTTCGCGAGACAGAAGCGATGATGATCAGCTACGCACTCGTCCCTGCCCTTGCCGTCGGCCGAGACCACGACCCCTATTTCGAGTATCTCTTCCCCGACGTCTACGAAGCAATGGAGCTTCCCGATCTTGACGAGCGGGAGACGACACCGCCCCCACCGGACGACGGATGAGTGTAGGTTCCCGACACGACCACCGTCTACGGCTGTTGGACATCATCGGCGACACGATACGTCACATCTGACAGTCACTATCTACTCAGCGAGCCCTAAAAGCGAGCAACCGACTTGACGCGCTTCAAGACGGCGTTTTGCCTCGGTGAGGTCACGAAGCCGTCGCGTGATCGCGCGCCACTCACTCAATCGGTCGTAGACCTCGTCAAGGTCCTCAGAGTCGACGTCCGCGAGTACGACGTCGTCAGGCGAGGCCACCTCGAAGAACGCCGCGAGGTCGCGTTCCCGCTCACGATACTTCTCGATCGCGTCCGCGATTGCCTCCGGCGTCTCGAACTCCCGCCTCAGTTCGGTAATCCGGCGGAACTCGACGTACGCCTCATTGCGCACGAAGTGTGCAGGGTCGTCCGTGGCTTTCTCGAGGATGCCGCGTTCGACGAGCCACTCGAGATGTGGCCGTACCTCCGCCGTCGCGCAGTCCGCCCGCTCCGCAATCTCCCTGACCGGCGTCGGCGCCGTCAACGCCATCGCACCCTCAGAGACGCGCTCCGCCACCGTTCGCCTTTCCAGTCTCGCCTCCCACTCCCCAGTAAGGTCGAGATCCGGCGGGGTTTCCTCCGATATCACCCGTCACTACGCCGTCTACCCCCAGTAGTTTTGGGTACTTGGAGAGGGTAGTGGCAGAGAGCAAGAACGTCTGCAGGTGCCCGACAGTCGGGAGTTTCGCAGGTTGTCTTCGCGGCCGATGAAGTCCGCGTCTAGACGGGTTCAACGATGACTGTCTCGTGCTTCAATTCGGGAATCTTCTGCGAGCCGGCTTCGCGATACTCGATGAGGTCGTGTGTGAAGAGCGACTCGAGATCGCGGCTCACTACGGCCTTGTCACGGTCAACTTCTTTCGCGAGGTGCTGGACGGACTCGACGTCACCGTCGTGGATGTGATCCAGGAGCTCTCGGCGATCGCCGGTGAGTACTGCACTCGCGGTCTCTCGGTCAAGCAGTAGGACGTCGTCGTAGCCGGCGTGGATCACGACGCGGATGACGCCGGCTGCGTCGAGTTCAGCGAGGGCGTCGGCATACTGTTCTTGGAGGTAGTCCGTTCCGGACGCCGCCTGTTGGATGAGGAAGCGAACGTGTGGAGAGCGACTCTCCGGGGGTGCATCAGTGTTCGTGAGACACGCGATGTACGCGTCGAGTGCAGTTTGGAAGGTCCGTGTGTAGTGGTCGTACGCGGCGTCGACGAGATCCATATGTGCGTCAAGCCCGTCGAGGAATCCCCGGTAGACTGTCGCAGCCTGCAGATACCGCCCGCGGTCACGGTATTCGTCCGCGACATCGAGAATGGTGGAGAAATCGATCGCGTGGGTCACGACGGGATAGTCGGTCGTGTGTTCGGTGAACAACTGCTCGACGCGCTCGCGATACTCGTCGACTGTGACGTCGGGATTCTCGTCGAACCGTGCGAGGAATCGGTCCCGGAGCGCTCCATCTTGGGCGAGTTCGTGGCGCAGGAATGTTCTGAGGGCGGCGTCGTCGGTAGTCGACAAGACACGATCGATACGCGGCGACTCGTCCGGCGGAACGCCGTTCGCCAGGGACAGGAGGACGGCGACGACATGCTTGCAGATACCCGGACCGTCGTAGGGACACGTACAACTGGGAGCGAAGTCCGGTGCAGCAATGTCGACAGTGACCTCGTACTGGCGTGAGCCATGGATGGTCGCTGTCACGTGCTGATCGATACGGGCACGGTCGTAGACGCGTCCCTCTGTATGGTACGTCTCGCCGCGCTCGAAGACAGCCTCCGTACAGTGATCCTGAACCGTGTCTCGGGTGGGGGTGGTCATTCTATTGGGTCGTCTCAATTGGCGTTTGCGGGTGATTGGTCAGGGTCACCGGTTCGGACGAGGGGATAGTCGATGTGCATCTCGATCCGGTCGAAGGGGACGACTGGGCGCATCGCCCCACACGGACCGCCTTCTTCGAGTTCGAGGATGCCGAGTACTTCGAGGTGCTTGAGGTCACCGTGAACGTCGGAGACGTCACGGTCAACGAGCCGAGCGGCCTCACGCATACTCTCAGGGTGGTGTTCAGCAATTGTCTGGGCGATTTCCAGCCGGAGCGGGGTGAGACTATCGACTAAGTCGTCGTAACTCCCGAACTGGAGAACCGCCCGATCGTCGCCGGCCTCGCGGTCACCAGCGTCCGCGTCTTCAACGAACGCCAGTGCATCTTCGCGAAGCTGTGCGCGGTTATCGACGGTGATGTGGAGTACAGACATAAGTCAGAGAGCGTTCAGACCGCTATCCCCTAGGGATTTCCGCAGACTTTCGGACAACGTCGTTCAACTTGAGACCAAATTCCTCAAGGTCCATATCTATCACCGGGTCGTCATCCCTCTCGTAAAGTACGAGAGCTTCGGCAAGCATGCGGAGCGCTTCGGTCTTCGTCTCGCCAAATGATGTCACTCCCATCTCCTCGTCAACGGCTGTAATACGTCCGTCATCCTCGTGGATGAATTGTATACCGCCGTGGTTTTGGCTACGCATAGGGGTTGACAGCGGTATTCAGACGGGCAAAGGACGGGAACCGGTCGAAGTCATCATCGAACGAGTAGATATACTCAATCCCAGTCCGGTTTAGATATGCCACAGTGACAGCGTCAGGCGGCTCAACGTTCTGTTCGCGGGCGAAGATCAGCCGTCCGTCCGTCTGGTCGGCATCACTCGTATGGACGATCTCGATGTGTGGGCTTCCTTCGAGATACTGCAGCGTCTCGACCGCACGCGCCCACTCCGATCGCTTTTGAATCGATGCGAGTGCCTCCATCATGTTGTGCGTCGTGAGATGAATCGTCGGCAGGTCGCCACGGTCAACTGCATCCATGATCGCCGCTGCTTGGTCGTGGTCTTCGTCGCGACTATTCCGGTCCGCGAAGATGACGTTCGCGTCGACAACAGCGCGAACCATTTAGTCCTGCCCGAAGGATTCAGTTTCCTCGACGGAATTCGTCTCCCCCATGTCGATTGGATCGGGACGCGTGACTTCACCGCGCGGGCGCCACCAGAGTACGACCCCACTCGTCTTCCGCCGCTTGACCTGCCCTGCCTCATGGAGCGATTCCAAGTGGCGGCGTGCGACGTCGCGCGAACACCCGAGTACGTTCGAGACGTCTGAAACCGTCACCGCAGGCGGCTCCATCGTGTCGATGACGTCGAGGACATCCGCGTCCGTCACCGTCGGCTCCTCTGGCTCCGGAATCTTCTCGCTCATACCTATTCTTCATCCGCGACCCACTTCACCCCTTCCCCACACGATACTTGTAGCACGAGACCATCCACCATATCTACGCCAGTAGGGGGCTTCACTTGCTACGTCTCACCCCTCTCTGATCGGTGTGGCGTCGACAGTTCGCCACGCTCGGCGTGTGAGGCCGGTGGCGTTACGACGACGTCGAAACCGCGCGAAGTACTCGACGACCGCATTGTCCGCTACGTCTGTCGGATGGGCGACGACCTCGGAGCCAGGTTCGTCTGCGATCTTGATCGCGAGCGTTTCGACTCAGTCCTCCCACGGGGCGCTCAGGGGGGCGTTCGCTCCAAGGCGCCGTCGCATCGGCTCGCGTGTCGGCCGTACTCGTGACCGGTATAGCGGGGGCGTACCGGGTCGGAGACGGCGCTCCATAATTGCTCGCGGCTGGTTCGTGCTGAGTGCCGGTGCTCAGTCGTCCTCGGCGGCGAGCTCGGGGGGTAGCCCGTCGCTCGTGATGGCGTACGCCAGCCACTCCTTGATTAGGGAGTCGATCGTAACGAAGAGAACAGTACAGAAGACGACGAGGAACGCGACGACGCCGATGATCGCTATCCCGCCGCCGGCGCCGAGCAGGGCGAGCGCGAATACCCCGGCGAAGCCGGTGGCGGTGACGACCGTCGCAATGTAGCCGCCGATGGAGGGTTTCGAGGCCATCAGGGCGCTGTTGACCGACGCACACCTAAGCATACCGTCAACCGGTCATACGGTAGCCGGCGGCACTGATCAGCGCTCGCCCGTTTGACGGCGCCATGGGTGTTCGGTCCGTTATCGCTTGGGAAGTCCTCAGACTCCCAGAGCAGGTCGACTGAGGGGTTAGCGTCTGACACCGTGTTTCATCTGTCCGAGGCGGATCTTCACGGGACACCACACCGGTCTTCATCGGCGGTCGAGGCGGATACCCCGACCCTTGAGGTCGGGGAGGAAGCCGACACTCGATGACACAAACTACACACGATGGCAAGGCCGACTCCCCACATCTGAGCAAATACTTTGAAGTATATCTACGCTTTCTAATGAAGTATAGTGGTCGTCCGAAACATCCATCTCAAGCTCGACGTTCCCGAGGACGCTCACAGCGTTCTCGATGCGACGTTCGAGCAATTTCAACAGGCGACCCAACACGTCGCTGACACTGGATGGAACGACGACCCCACGCAGATTGAGGACACAAAGAACACGCTCCACGACCAGACCTACACAGAGGTTCGAGCGCAGACAAGTCTGCAAGCCAGTCTCGTCCAATCTGCCCGCAACCTCGCCACCAACGCCCTCGGCAATTGCAAAGACCGCATCCTCAAAGATGGAAAGAAGGCCAGCAAGCCCGAGTTCCGAGGAAGCGTGGTCGTGTACAACGGACGCACCATCACCTACAACGACGACCATGTCACACTCGCCACCGTGGACGACCGCGTGACCGCCGAGTTCGTCACGCCAGAAGACGAGGACGGCACGCCGTTTGCGGAGTACTGGACATCAGAGTGGGAGCGCAAGGAAGCCACTCTCCACAAGCGTGACGGCACGTACTACCTCCACGTCGCAGTCCAAAAAGAAGTCAAACCCCCTGATTCTGGCAACGATTCGACCGAGAACGGAGTGGTTCTCGGCGTCGATTTGAACGTGGACGGCTCCCTCGCCGTCACCAGCACGGGAGCGTTCCTTGGTAATGCAGACTACCTCAATCACAAGCGCGACGAGTACGAACGGCGGCGCGGTAACCTCCAACAGACAGGCACTCGCTCTGCGCACCTCACCATCAAGAGTATCGGCTCACGGTTCGCTCGGTGGAGCGCGGACTACTTGCATCGCGTGTCGAAAGCGATTGTGCAGGAGGTCGTTGAGAACGACTGCACGGCGATTGCGTTCGAGAACCTGACGCACATCCGTGAGCGTATCTCCAACGCCAGTAAGTTCCAGCAGTGGGCGTTCCGTGAACTCCAACGCCACGTCGAATACAAGGCCGAAGAATACGGCATCGAGGTGGATATGGTTGCACCTGCCTACACGTCGCAACGGTGCAGTCACTCCTCGTGCGGGTTCACGCACGAAGACAACCGTAATGGTGACGCCTTCGAGTGCCTGAAGTGTGGAAAGCAACTCCACGCCGACTACAACGCCGCTCGGAATATCGGGTGGCGTCTCCTCCAGCACTGGCTCAAGTCTGGTGCTGGACGGGCCACCAGTCAGCTGGCCCTGAAGTCAGGGACAGTGAATGCGAACGGTCAATTTCGACCTACTGCCCTTCGCAGTTAGAGCAGGAGTCCACTGACAAGCCTCGGGGCTTGACCCCGAGGCAGTTGACCTCGAGCGTCGACGACGGCCTGCCGACGAGAGTACTCTCCAGACGAATCTGCAAACTCCTCTCACTGAATCTCCACGAACCAGGAGGCGTTGATGTGCAAGGCGTGTGCATGCGCCGAAACCGTTATGCACCTATGTGCAAAACTTGCACATAGAATGAGCGCGAGCGACGACCCCCGGCGGGTACACTTCCAGTCACCGGAGTACCTCGTCGATCGACTGGACGCGATCGCCGACCTCTTCGACAAGGACCGGACGGATCTCCTCGTTGAAGCCATCCGCGAGTATATCGAGGACACGGCCGACAGCGAGACCTTCCAGGAGTTGGTCGCGACGAAGTACTACGACGACCAACTCGAGTTCGAGACGGTCAAGCAACTAGTCGGCGCTGAGACCGCTCAACGACTCCGCCTCCTCAAAGCAGACCTCGACGACGAGCCACTCAATCTCGCGGCCCCCGACGATGTCGACGTCTACGATGGCGACGCGACGACGGTCGAGACCGGTGACGACGATCGATGAGTGGCCATCGGCTGCGCACAGTCGTCGCCGACACGAGCGCGCTCGTCAGTCTCGCCGTGCCCCGTGCAGACGCAGCGGTCGGGCCCGACGTTCCGGATCCGTTCCAGTACCTGCTCACCTCCTGTGACGTGGTCGTCCCACCAGAAGTCGTCGCGGAGCTCCGCGACATAGCGCAGTATCAGGACATCCACGCCGCCGCTGCGAGTAACGTCCTCGTGGCCCGCAGCTACTATACGGTCGAGGACCCCCATGAGCGTGACGACACACCGGATTCGCGGCCGACGTTCGGCCTCGACGACGGCGAAACCGACGGGATCGTCCTCGCGAACGCGCTCGGCGTCGACGGGTTCCTTACCGACGAGTTCGGTGGGACGAACTTCCCGCTGATTCACGCCGTGCTCCAGGGCCCACGGATCGTCCCGACACCGCGGCTCATCTGTGACTACGCCCGGAACGGCCATATGACGCGGGCGGAAGCGAAGACACTGGTCACGACAATCAGCCCGCATCGAAGCTGGGAAAACAGCCCCTACGTCACGCAATTGCTCCAACGCCTCGACGCGTAACCGGCCTCTGAGTGGCGACGCCCACCATCCAGCGCCGGCGATCCACCCCTGACAGCTCTCGACCACTCGGCAGTCCGCGCCCGCGCAAGCCTGCGTCTTGCTGCCTCCTCGTTCGTGTTACTGACGAGGACCGCCGCTGCACGCCTCTGTGGTGCTTCCGGAGCCGGGAGGCAACCGCGGTGGCCTCCGTCCCTTCTGAGTCCGCCCGGATGGTGGATGGCTACCTGAGCGGCGTAACCGGCTGCCCGATGTGTCGTTCACTCGAACAGTGGGGTGTGGGTGAGGCAACTGTGTTTATAAGTATAGGCACTCAGTTGAATCACTCGAACGTGTGGTCCGAAAGCAACGCCTCGCTGGATGCACAGCCATCTTGACGAGATGGAGATGCTCGGTATCATCACAACCGAGAAGCGTAACGAGGGATCAACCGGTGGACAGTATAAGCAAATCGCCCTCAACCAAGACCTAGACGCCGTATTGAAGGCTTTGAAGCAAACTATCGACGTGGTAGGAGTCCAGGCCTCCGTTCAGCCCGACCTTCCCAATATGGAACTCAGTGAGTGAAGCATCCACTCAGCACCCTTCCCCATCTCATGACTGCACGACCGAAATCCGCGCACCGACTCCTCCATGGCTTAATCAATAGTAGCCGTCCGCGCTAAGCCGCTATCCCGTCCAACGCGGCCATCTCTGCGCTCGCTGCAGTCCCGCCGCGCCGACGACCTACCGGACTCGTAACCTCGAATCTCATCTCGTTCGCACAGATTGATTTCCCGCGTCCGGTCCCGATCCGTTCCTTTCGCAGGGGTATCTCGTAGCGATTGTGTTCTCAGAGAGTCGTCCCCAACTACTATCGTTCTGTAAACCACGACTCAATCTATGGTTTACGAGATCGGTAATCAGACGGTTGACGACGCAATCGCCCGCGTGCTTGACGGGGAACAACTTGATCGCACTGACGCGCTCGCACTCGTCGCGCAGCCGGTCGAGCCCCTCGCGGCGGGCGCGGACATTGTCCGAGCACAGTTCAGCGACGGCACTGTTGATGCCTGTAGTATTGTGAACGCAAAGGCCGGGAGCTGTGCGGAAGACTGCGGCTTCTGCGCGCAGTCCGTCCACCACGACACCGGAATCGACACCTACGACTTCCTTGATCCAGAGACGGTGCTCGCCGCCGCGAAGCGCGCCGAACGCGACGGCGCCCAGCGCTTCGGTATCGTCGTCGCCGAGAAGGGGGTCTCGAAGAAGCGCCGACCCGAGGAGTGGGCGGACGTGATCCGCGCAATCCGGCTCGTCCGCGACGAAACCGATGTCAACGTCGACGCTAGTCTTGGACTGCTGACCGAGGCGGAAGCGACCCAGCTCGCCGAAGAAGGCGTCAACCACTATAACCACAACATCGAGACGTCACCCGAGTACTTCCCAGAAATCGTCTCCACACACGACTTTGCTGACCGAGTGGAAACTCTCGAACGCGCAAAGGCGGCCGGGATGGAGCTCTGTGCCGGCGTCATCCTTGGGATGGGTGAGGCACCGACTGACCGGGTCGACGCTGCGCTCGCACTGCGCGATGTCGGCGTCTCCTCGCTCCCGGTCAACATCCTTAACCCCGTCGAGGGGACGCCACTCGGTGATGCGGCGGGTGCTGACATCACAACAGAGGAAATCGTCTCGACGATCGCCGTCTACCGCCTCCTCCACCCCGAGGCGCGCATCCGTCTCACCGGCGGCCGCGAGGTCAATCTCGCGGCCGACGAACAACACCTTCCCTTCGAAGCCGGCGCCGACGGGATGCTCACCGGAGACTATCTGACGACCGGCGGACAGTCACCCGCCGAAGACCTCGAAGTCATCGAGCGGGCCGGCCTCCAGCCGAACACGAGCATTAACGACTTCGACCCGGACGCCGTCGGACGGGCAGGGGACGACGACGCAGCCGTCGAGACAGCTGCGGGAACGGCGACCAGCAACGCGACCAACGACATGGCACGAGATTGACATCCTCCTCCGCGTAAACGTGGAGGGATCCCGAGCGGTGGGAGTGTCAGGTTTGGAGTCCAATCACCGGACTACCACACCTTTCGGGTACGGGTAGTCCCACAACGTTGATGTGGTGGACTGCTGGCGGTGCCAAGCCGCCGTTACCCCTATCTTCGACCGTGTTTGGCATCCCGGTGTTGTTTTTGCCAGCGGGACCCCGGCAGGTGTCAGCAGAGTCGGGGGTATCGTGTCGCGTGCTTTGAGCAGTCAGCACAGACACACTCTTCTGGAATGTGCGTTCACTACCTGTTCTTTCGGATACTACCTCGTTACGTGGGCGGACAGGCCGCCTCCGTAGGACGGTTCGGAATCCGCTCCGTTCCGACCAATTCCTACTCTCTAGTACGGCGGCCTGTCACTTAAACGTCACCGTGAGAAACCCGGAGGATAGTGTTTGAACGGTGGATCGTTACCACAACTGACGGCGCGTATCCACGCCGTGAACGGCGTGGTATTGCGCCTGTTCAGCCTATAATATCAACTAAGCGTCTACAATCCCGTGTTCTCGGACTGAGCGCGCACGGCATTGGTGTGCACGCACTTGGCTGGTATCGCGCAGTCCCGTGAAACCGCCGCATAGTTGCCATCTCAAACGACTCCGGGAATCACTATGGGCCCACCTTAGGCCCCTATCCATTGGTGTTCAGTTAAGCCCAAACCGACGGTTCTGAGGGGGTTGAGCATTGGTCAGTTCCACCGCATACGCCCGACTCTGGCAATCTTGAACTATATAGAATATTGCTGGGAGTGTTAGCCGATCACGGATGGTCTCCTATCAAACACGGGCGACCAATCATTGGAGCCGACCTGTGTGGCGGTACAGCGCTGTACCCACAGAGTATATTACCCCATAATACAACTAGGTTATTGATGGTTGGAACGCAACTACAGCGGGCCAGAGACGGCGAACTCACTTCCGCCATGGAACGCGTCGCAGAGCGCGAGAACTGCGACGCCGAGTTCGTCCGGCAGCAGGTCGCGGAGGGTCAGGCGGTGATCCCGACCAATCACGCACACGAGTCGCTCGATCCGATGATTATCGGACGAGAATTCTCTACGAAGGTCAACGCCAATATCGGCAACAGCGAGACGACCAGCGGCCTCGAAGCAGAACTCCGGAAACTCCACACTGCGGTTCACTACGGTGCGGACACCGTGATGGATCTCTCGACGGGCGAGAATCTCGACGAGACCCGCGAAGCGAACATCGACTACTCGCCCGTTCCAGTCGGCACGGTACCAATTTACGAGGCCGTCAAGCACGTCGACGACCCCGCCGACATCACCCACGACCTGCTGCTCGACGTCATCGAGAAACAGGCGAAACAGGGTGTCGACTACATGACGATCCACGCGGGCGTACTGATGGAGCACCTGCCGCTGACCGACGGTCGCAAGACGGGCATCGTCTCACGGGGCGGCTCCATCTTGGCACAGTGGATCGAGGAGAACGGGATGCAGAACCCGCTATACACGGAGTTCGAGGAGATCTGTGAGATCTTCGCGGCACACGACGTGACGTTCTCACTCGGCGACGGGCTCCGCCCCGGCTGTCTCGCCGATGCGAGCGACGACGCACAGTTCGCCGAGCTCGAGACGCTCGGCGAACTCACGCGGACCGCGTGGGAGCACGGGGTGCAGGTGATGGTCGAGGGGCCGGGTCACGTCCCGATGGACCAGATCGCCGAGAACGTCGAGCGACAGCAGGACGTCTGCGGCGGCGCCCCCTTCTACGTGCTCGGCCCGCTGGTCACCGATATCGCACCGGGCTACGACCACATCACGAGCGCCATCGGCGCGACCGAGGCCGCGCGTGCGGGCGCCGCCATGCTCTGTTACGTCACCCCGAAGGAGCACCTCGGACTCCCCGACGAGGCGGACGTTCGAGACGGCCTCGCCGCCTATCGGATTGCGGCGCACGCCGCCGACGTCGCGAACGACCTCCCGGGGGCCCGCGACTGGGACGACGCGCTCTCGGAAGCGCGCTACGAGTTCGACTGGCAGCGGCAGTTCGACCTCGCGCTCGACGCCGAGCGCGCGCAGTCCTACCACGACCAGACGCTCCCGGGTGACAACTACAAGGAGGCACGCTTCTGCTCGATGTGCGGCGTCGAGTTCTGCTCGATGCGCATCGACCAGGACGCGCGTGACTCGAACGGAGAGATGGCCGCCATCGACGGCGACACCGATCTCGATGCGTCCCCCGCCGCGGAAGTGAACGTCCCGCCGGTCGGCACCCACGACACCAGTCGCGTCCCGGACGAGATCGAAATCAGCGGCGTCACGTTCACCCCCGAGGAGTCACACGCGGACGACTGAGCGCCTCGTGGACGCGGCCGCAGCATCCGCACAGCCACCCTTCTGAACAGGGCGAGCGCGAACACCGCAGCGAAGCCAGTTACGGTGACAACCGTCGCAATGTAGCCACCGAAATGGTCAAAAACAACATTCATGGCAGATAGCCGAAGTATCTCTGTTAGTATTCGACGTATTCGAGGCTGAGAGCTGAAATATCGAGTGCCTGAAGATCGGTATCAGCAAAGTCCTTGTCTGCCGTATAGATCGTGACGTCATCTCCAGAGTCCTTGTAGCGCTGAAAGGCCGCAACGATGATGGGGACGTCCTTAATCTGACAGCCAAGAACGCCTGATAAGAGAATATTCTCATCACGGTTACGAACTTCTGACAACTCTACGGCACTAATAGCTGACTGCGATGGTGCGTCGACGGTTTCGGAATGCGCGATAAGCGTTGAGAAATCTGTAACATGCGCCATCGCTTTTTCACCCTTAAATTCGCGTTTGAATGCCTCGTAGACCTCCGAATAAATATAGGGCGTGACAGAGACAAATCGGTCAGCTGACGCTGCCTCAGCAACAAGCGTTTCAGCTGCTGCGACTTCGCCAGTTAAACCAAGAACCCAGATGTTCGAGTCGTAAACATCCATTCCAAGCCGCTACGCCGTCTCCTCAAGTTCGCCGTCGTCATCCGCAGAGAGACGCCGTCCGAGCATGCCGACAACATCCCACTCAGTCTCCGCATTGCGCGCCTGAATCCGCTCCCACGCCTCCTCGGCACTCCGATCGGCGTTCACGCCTTGTTCGTAGACGGCAGCTGCTTCTTCACTCATCACACTCATCTACGACTAGATTCACCGGCCGAAGATAAGAATGTATCGCCCAGCGTGATTGCCAGCTCTGGGTGCGACAAGCCTCAAACACTTGGTTAGCATACCCCCCAAGTCGACCACACTCGAATTCCCCAATCCTCGACTTACGCCGCCTAACAGACACCGAAGAACGAACGTGTGACGCGACGGTTCGCCGCGCTCGGCGCGTGCCGCCGGTCGCCTGCTCACGGTTCACGGTGTTCACCGTTCGCGTCGCTCGCGACCGACCAGTCCGGGCATGCGGGCGCTCTCCGCACCGCCCACGCCCGGTCCGGGCTAAAATGGATCTGGTCTCGACGCCAGCGCTTCACCCGTTCGGGTCCGGCGGACCGCGGCGTTGCCGCCCGCGACGGACGGGGTTGCGTCGCGGCGAACGGGGAATGCGCTGGCCGCTCGCTCCCGGCGGGTCGCCGCGCGCGGCTGGATAGTGGCCGCTGTGTCGAGCGCTCTCGCTCGCCCCCACGGGGGGCGAGGCGAAGGCGCGAGCGAGAGCGCAGAGACGTCACTGTCGGTCGTTGTGTGAGGAATGCCGCGATATAGGAATCGCGGCGGGTCGGCGCGTGAGCGCCTTCAAAGGTATACTGCAATGTCGAGTCAGAACGCGAGTCAGAAGGTTGTTTCGGTGGATGACCAGTTTGGCGACGGCGAGCGCGAGACAGTCGACGAAGACGGCTTCACGGTGGTGGCGGAGACGCCGGCGTTCCAGGCCACGGTCAAAGAGGAGACGCAAGCGAAGGTGGATGCGAACCACCCGGACGGGATCGCGGACGCGGATCAGGATCGGATTCCCGGTGTGACGCTCGCACAAGAGGAACGCATCAAGGCGCGTGAAGCGGAGTTGGATCGGATCAGCGCACAGGCGGAACTCAGTGGGCAAGAGGGGCGTGCCAAGCGGACGCGCGACGTCGCGGCGGCACGGTGCGCCGAGTGGCGAGCGGAGTTCGACCGGCGGGCGGCTAGCGTGGATCGGGCGTGTCGTCCGGACCACGATGTCCGGGAGCGGCTCTCACAGACGGAACTCGGAGCGGTGAACAAGCAGGCAGCCAGGTTGGCGGATGAGCTCGATGGGTGGTCGCGGGCGGCGATCAGTCGGCGGCTCGCACAGGCGGTGCTCGACGGCGCGGACATCTCCCGGGCCGTTCTCGACGTGAAAGCCGAGCTCGAAGCAGCGCCTGGACAGGTCATCCCCATCAATCGGATCGAAGACGTGGATCGTGGCGAGGTGAGCGTCGAAGGTACTGTGAGTCAGCTGTGGGAGCCTAGTTCCGCGAAGATCGCCCAAGTCGGGCTGCTCGAAGACGAGACAGGACGGATCAAGTTCACCAGCTGGGAGAAGAGCGGGATGAGCGAGGTCGCTAAAGGCGAGCGTGTGCGCGTTCGGGGCGCTTCGAAGAACTGGTACCAAGGCCGGGTGTCCATCGCGTTCACCGGCTGGACACACCTCCACTTCCCCGAGCGCGGACGCTACTGGGAGTAGAACGACTAGCGCGGGCTCTTTTCTTTTTGTTTGCCGGACCAGACCCAAGCCCCACCGCCCCACCCTCCGCTCCGTGCTCGCTCCCGCTGGTCGCTGCGCGCGCAGCCACAACCTCGCCGCACCACACCGCCAAACGTAGAACCTGGAGACAGCGAACAGTGGTTCTGGCACTGAATCAAGCCGGCAACGGTAGTTTATCGCCCCACGAGGGGTGCGGGGGCGTCACGACGGCGTCGTCCCGTGACTTGGTGAGATCGATGGCGATCAGTAACATCTACGAGAGCGGGTTCGACGAAGATGTACAGACCGACAAGACCACGTCCGGATGTCCGGAGTGCGGTGGGCGCGTCGAGACGAACGCGGTGGAGACAGTCTGCGAGGAGTGCGGGCTCGTGATCGACGAACACGCGATCGACCACGGCGGCGAGCCCGTCTACGACGACGAAGACGAACGGACGGGCGCACCGCTCACGGCGTCGCGGCACGACCGGGGGCTCTCGACGACGATTGGACGGAAGACCGACGCAGCCGGGAACGCACTCTCGATATCGAAGCGTCGGCAGCTCGGTCGGCTTCCGCGTGAACAACGGCGTGGGCGATTCCGCTCGAAGGCAGAGCGCAACCTTGGACATGGCCTCGGCGAAGTCCAGCGAGTGGTGAGCGTGCTCGAACTCTCCGAAACGCATCGAGAGCAGGCTTGCCGGCTGTTCCGGAGTGCACAAAACGAAGACCTTCTTCGCGGGCGGTCGATCGAGGCGATGGCGGCGGCAAGCGTCTACGCGGCCTGCCGCTGTACCGGCCATCCGCTCCCCCAGGGGGACGTCGTTAAGGCCGCGCGTGTCGAGAAGGGGCGCGTGTTGAACGCCTACTCGGTTCTGAACGAGGAGTTCGGGTTGCCGGCGCAGCCGATGCGGCCGCGGGCGTTCCTTGCGCGTTTCAGTTCCAATCTCGATTTACCTGGTCGGATTCGCCGTCGGGCTGAGAGTCTCGCAGAGCGCGCTCAAGAGCGTGGCGTCGTTGGTGGGGCGTCACCGGCGGGATTCGCCGCCGCGTGCCTATACGTCGCTGCAGGGGAGGCTGACTGGCGGCTCACCCAGTCGCGGGTCGCTGAAACTGCTGGCGTCTCGACGAACACGGTCCGGAGTCACCGAGCGACGCTCACAGAACACGTTGTCTGACCGATTGAGATACTGATCACGAGAATTACGGTCATCCATAGCAGATCTACTGAACGATCCACATGGAAAATCTTGGGCGGCCGAGTAATCCGTTAGACCCGGAAAGTTGCCGTTTCACCGTGCGAACAACGTAACCACGGACCGACAAACGATCACCGGGAATGAGAAGTGTTTTGCCGAGTGAAGCGCCCTAAGGGCGCTCAGTACAGAGTAAACGGAATTAGAGGGTCGTAGCTAATAGTTGTTTCAGAGACATAGACGTCGAGCTAATTGTACCTCAACAGAGCCGATAAACCACGAATTTCCAAAGCAGATCTCGGTAGCACTTGATTTGTTTTGAGCGACTTCTCGTCTGTACAGAGCCACTGCTCCGACTCGTGGAGATATACACAGTCGGACATTTTATTAGTAATCCCGCGCATTTGTCGATGGGCTACCTCATGCCGTCGATCTCGATGATTCAAAGTGGCGGATGGGGTGCAATAGCGCTCTATCTATACTCTCTGTTCTTCATGGTCCACTGGAATATCACAACAAGCCGTCTCGCACTCGCAGCCTCAATCGGACTGCCACTTCTAGTGATGTTCCTCGTCGCCGTTTTCAATCACGCTCGGCTCTATTGAATCCGCAGACAGCGTCGGGATGAGTCGTTAGAACGTTGGAAGTGAAGCGGGAGAGTA
>NZ_BAAABL010000036.1:0-1568 GCF_039520965.1 Halarchaeum salinum | reverse complement strand
GTGAGACGCCGTCGATCCCCAGCGGCACGCCGACCGCGCGGCCATCGATTGCCGCGTCCAACGCATCCGTGAAGTCCGCGGGTGTCGTCCGCGTGCAGGCCACGTCAAGGGCGGCGAGCGATGATTCGAACGTCGAGACGGTATCCGTCGACATAGCCACCAGTTCGTAGAGGAAGGTGTTAATTGTTGGTAGTGAGTTGGGGGTGGGGGCGGTCTCAGACGACCGTCGGCGTCCCCCGAACCGAATCACCCTCGTGTTGCCCGGTTCCGGACCGCGGTCGCCGCGACATCGACCGCATCGACCATGCTCTTCGGGGAGGCGACGCCCTCGCCCGCAATGTCGAATGCGGTGCCGTGGTCGACGCTCGTCCGCACGAGTGGCAGGCCAACCGTCATATTGACGCCGCTAACCTCGCCGCCCGAGCTGAAGCCGAGCATCTTTATCGGGATGTGGCCCTCGTCGTGGTACATGGAGACGACGCAGTCGAACTCGCCGCGCGCTGCCCGGACGTAGACTGTGTCCGGGGATTCCGGGCCAGTTGCGTCGATCCCTTCGTCAGTCGCCCCCTCGACTGCGGGTGCGATTTCCGCCTCGTCCTCGTCACCGAGCAGACCGCCGTCGCTCGCGTGCGGGTTCAGCCCCGCGACCGCGATAGCGGGGTCGACGATCCCGAGGTCCCGGAGCCCGTCGCGGGTGACACGGATCGTGTCACGGACGTTCTCGGTCGTCACGAGGTCGCAGGCCTCGCGGAGCGGAACGTGCGTCGAGACGTGGGTGACCCGGAGGTCGTCCTCCACGAGCATCATGGAGTAGTTCTCGACCCCCGTCCGCTCGGCGAGCAGGCCCGTGTGGCCGGCGTGCTCCGCACCGGCCATGCGGGTCGCTTGCTTGTTGATCGGCGCAGTGACGATCCCGTCCACCGTGTCCGCGAGCGCGAGGTCGATCGCTCGCTCGACGTATTCGAGGCTCGCCACACCGAACTCCTCGCGAAGTGCCCCCCACTCGTGGTCGTCGACGTTGTCACAGTCGAGCACGTCGAGCGTCCCCAGCTCGTAACTAGCGTCGGCGGCGTCGGCCACCGCACGTACCGAGAGGTCGACGTCGAGGTCGGCAGCTGCCTCGCGCACCACACCCGCGTCACCAACGACGAGGAGGTCCGCGTCCTCACGCGCGTCCGTGAACGCCTTGACGATCACTTCCGCCCCGATACCGGCCGGATCGCCCATTGTCAGGGCGAGTCTGGGCTTTCGATCCATACGCCGACGTCACGAGCCGGCCGCTTCACTGTTTCCCACGGACGCGGCCGGTCGGACAACACGACTCGCCCACGCCACGGTAGGCGCTCACGCTCCAGTGCAGGCATACGAGTCCGTCCGGGAGGACTGAACTGACTCTGCTCGTGCGTCCGCGCCGGCGGCTCGCCTCGGCGAGCGATCCGCGGGAGATACGTCGTCGACGGTCAAGGGGGATCGGGACGTGACGTAGCTGTGATAGCCTCCCACGACTAACGTCCTGTCTCTTACCCACAACTCCTATCGCTGTAGTTCGCCGAGAAAGAGGCCAAGAT
>NZ_BAAABL010000035.1:0-48114 GCF_039520965.1 Halarchaeum salinum | reverse complement strand
ATCTCTTTCTCTCGTCCTGTCATTGCCCTACCAACTCAGAATACACCTAAATCTTCTGTGAACCACTATAGCGACGGCGTGGGGCTTGCTAGGCTAACGGTGTCCGCTCAACCACTTGCCCGTCGTACGTCGGATACTGCTCAGACGCGACCTTTTATTTCGTCGGGTCCGCTTTGCGGACCGCTTCTCACAAAAGCTCGGCCAAAAAACGCGCTCGCTTCGGTCGCGTCCGTTATGCTAACGGTGTCCGCTCAACCACTTGCCCGTCGTACGTCGGATACTGCTCGACGATCTCGCCCTCCTCGACGTCGCCGTCCTCGATCATCTCCTCCAGGAGCCACCACGCGACCTCGATGTGCTCACTCTTAGCGGTGTAGAACTCCTCGGGAACACCGAGGTCCGTAAAGCGCTCGGCGGGCGTGTACGTCTTGCCGTAGACGAGGGTCCCGTCGTCGGTGACCTCGTCGAAGTCACGCTGGACGTTCTCGGCCATCCGCTTGAGGCGACTGCGGTGTTGGGCGGCGTCCTTGAAGACGCTCGTACAGAAGTACACCTTCTCGTGGCTCGCCATCTCCTCAAGGATCGCGTCCTTGGATCCCTCGACGGCGGACATGTGGCCGTCCTGCAGTTCGTAGCCGGCCTCCTGCATCCGCTCGTAGTTGCCGTCACTCATCTCGAACTCGTTGACGTTACAGAAGTCGGCCGCGCCCTCGTCGAGGAAGTCGAGGAACTCCTGTTCGGCGCGGATGCCGGGAATCTCGAATGCGGGCGTGAGCTCCTCCTCACGAGCGGTGTAGAGGATTTCCTCCCACTCCGTCCCGTGGAGGTCGCCCCACTGCTCGTAGGGCGGGTGGAAACGGATCTCATCGAGCCCCGCCTCGCTGAGGCGGCGCATGTTCTCGCGCCCGCCCGTGATGCCCGTGTAGAGGTGCGTGTGGTGATCCTCGCCGAACTCCTCCTTGAGGAGACGGAGGTAGCGACAGGTGCGCTCCAGGGCTTCCTGGGGCTCGCCGCCGGTAATCGAGGTCCCGAGCGCGTCCATCTTCTTGGCCTCGGTGATCACGTCCGCGTCGTCCTCGACCGGGCGCTCGTTCGCGTAGACCTGCGTGACGTTCTTCCGGTTCTCACCCAGCGGGCAGTAGAAACAGTCGCGCTGGTCGCAATACCCGTAGACGAAGAGGACCATCTTGCCCCCTTGCGCGCACTGCTCGCAGCCCTTCGAGATCATTACGTACCAACGGTGTAGCCGCTGAGGACTCAAAAACCGCACGGGTCGGTCCCAAGTGTGTGAAGGCAACACTCGAACGTGGTCTCCCGAACCTCCTTAACGGTCGACGGCGTACGGGCGCGTGAATGCTGTTGGTCCTCTGCGTCGATCTGGACGACGACCTCGGTCGCAAGACGGGGATGTCGACGCCGGTCGTCGGTCGCGACGCTGTCAAGGACGCTGCGGTCGCGCTCGCCACCGCCGATCCCGAGGACAGCGACGTGAACGTCCTCTTCGAGGGTGTGCACCTCTACGATGACCTCGGGGAGGAGGAGCGCGTCGAAGTCGCGGCCGTCACCGGGGTCGAGGGAAGCGACGTGCAAGCGAACCGCGCGGTCGGCACGGAAGTCGATGAGGTGCTTGCCGGCCTCCAGACCGGCGAGGAGGTCCGGACCGTCATCGTCACGGACGGCGCACAGGACGAGTCGGTCCTCCCCGTCATCCGCTCGCGCGCCAAGATCGACGGCGTGCGCCGCGTCGTCGTGCGGCAGGCGCAGGATCTCGAGTCGATGTACTACACGATCAAGCAGGTGCTGAACGACCCGGAGACGCGCGGGACGATCCTCGTTCCGCTCGGCGTCCTGTTGCTCATCTATCCGCTCGCGGTGCTCGCGTCGTTCCTCGGCCTGCCGGGTGCCGTGCTCGGGCTCTCGTCCGGCACGCTCGGCCTCTACGCGCTCTTTCGCGGGCTGGGCCTCGCGGACGTGGTCGACGAGGTCGTCGAGCGCACTCGCGACAGCCTCTATACGGGCCGCGTCACCCTGATCACGTACGTCGTCGCCGCCGCACTCCTCGTCATCGGCGGCGTTGAGGGCGTCAGCCGCCTCAACGAGTATCAGGCGACGACCGGACCACTCCCCGTGACCTCCGTCGTCGCCGCGCTCGTCAACGGTGCCGCGACGTGGTTCGCGGCCGCCGGTCTCACGTCGAGCATCGGGCAGATCACGGACGAATACCTCCACGACGACTTCAAGTGGCAGTACCTGAACGCGCCATTCTACGTGCTCGCTATCGCGGCGGTTCTCTACGCGCTCAGCGGGTTCTTCCTGCAGACAGTCTCGCTCCCGACGCTCGCCGCCGTTCTCACCGCCGGCACGCTCATGAGCGTCCTCAGCACCCTCGCGTTCGCCGTCATCGAGGACCGGGAGATGCGGAGTCGGCGTGCGGGCTGAGACGCGCTCAGCGCTCGCGCTCGACGACAAACGTCGCGAGCCCCTCCAGGTATCGGCGGGCGCTCCCGGACTCGATACCCGCGTCCTCGAGGGCGGCGAGCGCCGCTTCGGATTCGGCGTCCGCGAGCGCATTCACCTCCTCGACGGAGCGATCGGTCACGCGTAGGACGGAGGGGCGTTCCATCTCCTCGTCGGTACCGGCGGGCTTGCCGAGGTCGCCCGTTGCCGCCGTCACGTCAAGGACGTCGTCGCGGAGCTGGAACGCAACGCCGACGCGCTCCGCGTACTCGCCGAGTGCGTCGATCGTGTCGTCGTCGGCGTCCGCCGCGATGGCACCCAGTTCCGCGGCGGCGCGGAACAGCGCTCCCGTCTTCCGGCGCGCGAGTTCCATGTACTCCGCCTCGTTCTCGGGCCGATCGACGAGCTCGGTCGCCTCGCCCTGTCCGAGTTCGACGAGCGAGTCCGCCGCGGTCTCTAAGGCGCTGGCGTCGTCGCTGAAGAGCGCGAACGCCTCGCCGAGCAACCCGTCCGACGCGACGATCGCGGGCCCGTGACCGTACGCCGCCCACGCGGAAGGCTCGCCGCGTCGCAGGGCCGAGCGGTCGATGATGTCGTCGACGACGAGCGACGCGTTGTGGACGAGTTCGACGCCGACGGCGTAGTCGAGCGAATCCGCGGCCTCACCGCCCGCCGCCTCGCAACACAGCATCGCGAGCGCCGGCCGGACGCGTTTCCCGCCGGCGAGCGCCACCGCTTCGACCTCCTCGCGGAGCTCCGGCGGCTCGACTGCCTCCAACACCCCGCGTAGTCGATCCTCGACCACGCGGCGGTGCGCCTCAACGTCCTCCATTGACACGCCGTCGGAGCCGCAGCGCTAAAAGCGTCCGTCTTTCACCCCGACCGACGTGGGCCGTCAGCGCCCCTCGATCTCCGCGCGCGCGTTCGCCGCGCGACGCGCCTCCTCGGGTCGGTCATCAACGTTCGCGAGGTCCTCGGTCGCCTCGAGCGTGCGGACGGCGTCGTCGAGGAAGCCGTAGATGTCGCCGGGGTAGGCGTACACCATATAGTCGGCCGTCATGACGTCCACCATCGCCTCGGGGTCGAGGCCCTGTGCGCGCAGGTCGAGGAGATACGCGATGAACTTGCGCTCCGGATGGCCACAGTACGGGTTGGCCTGACAGTCGCAGTCGAGGAAATCCTTCGAGAACTCGATGACGCGGTCGGCCGTCGCCTCGTTCAGCTGATCGAGGTTCCCGCCGCCGAAGAGCACGTCGAGGGTCGCACCGCTGAACGCGCCCTTCGGGAAGTTCGCGTCCAGTTGGCTGACGAGCTGGCGGTGGTTCTTGATGTAGATCTTGTCCGTGACGGCCACTGCCGACATGTTGGAACGCGGCGGCGAAAAGCGTGTCGCGTCACGTCGGCGGTTTCGTAACGCCTATTAACGGCAGGGCGTTACGAACGGATGCAGTGTCCGGGTTGGGGTAGTGGACTATCCTTCAGCCTTGTGGAGGCTGAGACGCGGGTTCAATTCTCGCACCTGGACCTCGATTCTTCGAGCGATCACCCGTCGAGCGCCGCGTGCGCTCGACCACCGGCCGCGAGTACGAGGACACGTCGAGAATTGAACCCTGCGAGGCGCGCGCAGCGAAGCGAGCACGTCTCGGAACGGTTCAATTCTCGCACCTGGACCTTTCTGCCGCAAGTGCGCGTCGTCGAGCGGCGCGTCGGCTTAGGACGCGCGTCCGGGGCTGTCTTCGCCGCCGTTCACTTCCGGGGACGGCGTCTGCGACCCGCGACCGGCGCTCTGGATGATGTTGAAGGCGGTGACAAGGTCGGTGCGGCTGACGAGGCCGACGAGTTCGCCGTCGTCGTCGACGACGATCAGCCGCCCGATACCGCTGTTCTGAATGCGCTCTAAGGCGTTCATCGCTTCGGCGTTGGGGTCGATCGTCTCGACGTCGCGCGTCATCACGTCGGCGACGGTGTAGGCGTCGCGCTCAACGGGCTCAACCTCGCGGGCGTCGCTGAGGGTGACGACGCCGACGACGCGACCGTTCTCCATGACGGGGTAGCCGGTGTGGCGCTCCTCGAACATCCGCTCAGTGAGTTCGGCGATGGTGTCGTCCGGGTGAACGACTTTGACGTCCGCGGCGTCGGTCATCACGTCGCGGACGGTCACGCCCTCGAAGGCGGCGTTCATGACGGTGCGCTGGCTCTCCGAGGACGCGCCGATGTAGATGAAGAAAGCGATGGCGACGAGGAGGAGGTTGCCGAAGAGCCCGAGAATGCCGAGGAGCACGGCGACAGCCTTGCCGACCTCGGCGGCGAGCTGCGTGGCGCGGGCGAACGTCCGCTTGCGGGCGAGGAGGGCGCGGAGAACGCGGCCGCCGTCCATCGGGAACCCGGGGAGGAGGTTGAAGACGGCGAGCACGAGATTCGCCAGCGCAAGATAGCCGACGACGAAGGTGACGACCGGACTCCAGCCGACGGCGACGAGCGCGCCGTAGGAGACGACACCGAGCGCGACGCTGACGACGGGGCCGGCGATGGCGATGAGGAACTCTTGTTTCCAGTCCTCCGGTTGCTCCTCGAGGTTGGCGACGCCGCCGAGCAGCCAGAGGGTGATCGACTCGATGGGGTAGCCGTAATGCATCGAGACAACGCTGTGGCCGAGTTCGTGGAGAAGGACGCAGGCGAAGAGGCCGACGGCGGCGGCGACACCCATCAGCCACGGGGTAGCTCCCTGCGAGAGCGTCCCGACCGGGAGGCCGAGCCCCCACGTCGAGTTGAGGGTGCTGACCCACTGCTCGGTCTGCCAGCCGATAAGGGCGGCGAACGCGGGGAGAACGAGCAGGAACGTGACGTCGAGTTTGATCGGGATACCGAACACGCTGCCGACCGTGTAACTCCGCATGGGTTCGACTTCGGGCGTGGGCGGCATAAACGTCCGTGGCCGATCGGTCCCGCTGCCGCTCGGCGCACCGAGCGGAGCACCGCGTCCGCATCGCGGGAGCGAACCCCTCAAATAGCCCGCGACCGTACGCATTGGCGTGTCGAAGCAGGTCCAGCGGGTGGATACACTCTTCCTCCACGAGGTCGGCGACGACTACACCGTCGTCGCCCGCCGCGACGACGAGCGTCTGTTCCGAGCGCGGCTGACGACGAAGGAGACGGACGCCGGCCCGCGACCCGGGAAGTTCCGCCTGAAGACGGCGAATGGCGAGGACCCACGTTCGCCCGACGAGTTCGTCGAGATCGCACGACTGGCCGACCGCATCCGCGTCTCCGAGCAGACGTCGCGGGACGGACGACGCGAGATCCGCGACCTCCTCGACGGCTATCAGCTCGCAGAGAAGACGAAGGTCGTCCGTACGTGTCGCTACTGCGCGGGCAACGGGCGCTACTCGCCGATCACGGACGAAACGTCCGTCGAGGCCGACGGCGAACGCATCTGCCAGGACTGTGCAGTTCGCGAGCTCGAGCGCGAACTCGCGTTCAAGGGCGACCTCACGGGCGCGGCCGAAGACCGCCTCGAAGAGCTCCTCCTCGACGTCGGCGACCTCAGTCGGATCGTCGGCCTCCTCGAAGGGAACCTCGATCCCGACCTCACGAAGTTCGACGAGGTGTCGGCGAACACCGACGACATCGACCCGTACCCCGTGAGCGACCTCGACCTTCATCCGGGCGTGCAGGGGCTCTTAGAGGACCGCTTCGAGACCCTGTTGCCCGTCCAGAGTCTCAGCGTCCAGAGCGGCCTCGTCGAGGGCGACGACCAGTTGGTCGTCTCCGCGACCGCGACCGGGAAGACGCTCATCGGCGAGATCGCGGGGTTGCACCGCGCGCTCAGCGGCAACGGGAAGCTCCTCTTCCTCGTCCCGCTCGTCGCACTCGCCAACCAGAAACACGAGGACTTCGAGGACGAGTACGGCGACCTCGTCGACGTCTCGATCAGGGTGGGCTCCTCGCGCATCCGCGACGACGGCCAGGCGTTCGACCCGAACGCCGACGTCATCGTCGGTACGTACGAGGGGATCGACCACGCCCTCCGCACCGGCCGCGATCTCGGCGACGTCGGGACCGTCGTCATCGACGAGGTCCACACCCTCCAAGAGGAGGGGCGCGGCCACCGCCTCGACGGCCTCATCACCCGACTCAAACACTACTGCGAGCAGCGCGAGCAGTCCCACGAGACCTACACGGGCGCGCAGTGGATCTACCTCTCCGCGACCGTCGGGAATCCAGGGACCTTGGCGAAGAAGCTCCGCGCGAACCTCGTCGAGTTCGAGGAGCGCCCGGTCCCCATCGAGCGCCACGTCACCTTTGCGGACGGCCAGGAGAAGCCGCGGATCACGAACAAACTCGTCCGCCGCGAGTACGACAAGGAGTCCTCGAAGGGGTATCGCGGCCAGACCATCGTCTTCACGAACTCCCGGCGGCGCTGTCACGAGGTCGCGCGCAAACTCGACTACCCCGCCGCAGCCTACCACGCCGGCCTCGACTACGGCAAGCGCAAGCAGGTCGAACGGCAGTTCGGCGATCAGGATCTCGCCGCCGTCGTCACCACCGCTGCGCTCGCCGCCGGCGTCGACTTCCCCGCGAGCCAGGTCGTCTTCGATACGCTCGCCATGGGGATCGAGTGGCTCACCGTCCAGGAGTTCGAGCAGATGCTCGGGCGCGCCGGCCGCCCCGACTACCACGACCGCGGGAAGGTCTACATGCTCGTTGAGCCCGACGCCGTCTACCACAACTCCATGGACATGAGCGAGGACGAAGTCGCGTTCAAACTCCTCAAAGGCGAGATGGAGGACGTCGTCACCGCGTACGACCAGAACGCCGCGATCGAGGAAGTGCTCGCGAACGTCGTCGTCGGCGGCAGCGCCGCCAAACGCCTCAGCGAGCGGATGGTCGGCGACGTCCCCACGAAACACGCCGTCGGGAAACTCCTCGAGTACGGCTTCATCGACGGCCTCGAGCCCACGCCGCTCGGCCGCACCGTCACGACGCACTTCCTCGACCCCGACGAGGCCTTCAAAATGCTCGACGGCGTCCGGAAGGGAATGGCCCCCTACCGGATCGCCGCCGAAATCGAGCTGTTGGGCGAAGAGGAATGACATCCTCCCCGCCGTGAACGGCGGGGTTTCCTCACGTTGGGGGTATCGCTTACCGACCCACGGAGGCAACTTGCGGGTTCGTGCGCTCCTCGTTGGAACAAGAGCGTGGTGACTCTGACCAATCGTGGTCGTTCCACTTGAGGCGCACAGGCCGTGCCATCGGCCGTGCTACGTCCGTCTGCCGTTGACGAGACACGTCGTGTCTCGTTCGCCAATCAGAACTCTCTGAGTTCTGATGACGTCTCAGGAACGTCTCGGACGCCGTGAGGTCCGCGTGGCCCTCGAAGCCGCACGGACACGTCAGCGTGTCGCGGTGGCGCGTCGTTCGCTCTGTGGACCCGCACTGCGGACACTCTTGAGAGGTCCACGCTTCCGACCGGACTTCCACCGAGATACCGAACTCCTCGGCGGTACACGCGAGTCGCTTTATGAACTGCCGGAACGCCCAGAAGTTGTGCGTCTTGGCGTTCGCTTCGACCGACCAGTGTGTGTCGAGTACGTCCGTCAGCGCCCCGACGTACACCGTGGAGACGCCTTCGCCGTGCAACCGTTCGATGAGGTTGCGTGCGAGCGCGTCTTGGGCGTGGTCGCGGCGTCTCGTTCGGCGTCGGTACAGCGAGCGTATCCGGTGACTGCTGTACTGCCCGTCGTCCAAGAGCGACTGCAACCGAGCGATTTCTCGCGTCGTCTCGCGGAAGCGGTCGAACAGGTCGCGTCCTTCGTACAGGAGTTGTTGGCCGGTCGTGGTCGTGCAGGCGACGAGGTTGTTCGCACCAATATCCAGCGCGGCGGTTTCGTCCGCCAGTGGTTGTGCCAGCCGAGAATTGTCGATTGTGACTGGCTGAAAGGCCCTGAATGTCTGTGCGTTCTCGTCCCAGAACAACTCCAACCGGCCCTGCTTGTCGTACTCGTCCCAGTTGGGGTCGCCCCGGACTTCGAGCCGGAGACGTTCGCGGTATCCCAGTCCATACTCGTCTTTCAGGTCTTGGCCGACGAGGATTTCGAGCCGGGAGTATTCGCCCCACTCGACGGAGTACGACGTGTTGCGGATGTACGTCCGAAGGTCGCGGCCATCCTCGGCGTTGCCCCAGTATCCGGGTTTGCCGTTGGCTTCGCCCTTCTTTTGGAGTGCGAAGAACGACCGCCACGCTTCGCGGTTCTTCCGTTCGATTTGCTGAACGGTCGAAGCCCCGAGCGTGCCGCCGTAGCGGCCGCGATACTCGCTGATGTCCCACACGTCGGCGTCGGGGTCGGCGTAGTTCTCGCGGCGCTCGTAGTTGATTTCGTTCCAGAGAGCGGCAGAAGCGTCCAACAGGCGTCGAAGCAACTCCTCGTCCTTCTTGGACTGAGGAACCACGTCGAACGTGTTGGTCCGCTTCATCAACTACTGTTTGGGGCGGCACATTGGTAAACCCATGGTTTGTGAATGGTGATATGGCAACCACGGTCCAGATTGAGATTGAGGACGACGACCAGTACGAACGTCTCCGGGCGATTAAGCGGCATAACGGGCTAACGTGGAAAGGGATGTTACTCCACGCGGCAGAGAACTTGGATACCCCGGACTGAGCGGCGTCGGTGGTTGTTCGGCAGTTGTCGGATTCACGCCCGCCGTAAACGGCGGGACTCTCTCCTTGATTCAGGTAGGGACGAACAACGTAACACTTACCGCCGCGCCTCGGCTACGCTGAGTTACGGGACCGTGGGGTAGCTTGGTATCCTTCAGCGTTTGGGACGCTGTCACCCGTGTTCAAATCACGGCGGTCCCACTCTCTTACTCCTCGCAGACGACGTCACGCAGTTCTTCGAGCAGATCCGGTCGGTGTTCGGCGAGGAGCGCGACGTCCTCCGGGAGTTCGTTCTGGATGCGACGGCGAACGCGCGAGACGGCCTGATACCGCTTATGATCGTCAATGTCGACTTCACCGGTGAGCCGGTCGCGTTCCGTCTCCGTAATGAGCGCACGGGATTTCGCCATACGATCCGAAGCACAGTCACGTCCTTGAACGATTAGATACCGAATACTCGGTACTTTTATCGTATTACGGGCTGACAGTACGTCATGGAGCCTCACCGAAAGGGCGACCTCACTGAAGCTATCGTCATCGCGGAGTTGAAGCGTCGTGACATCCCTGTTTCCGTTCCGTTCGGCGACAACGAACGCTACGATCTACTCGCGGAGGACGACAGCGGTAGTATCTGGAAACTACAGGTCAAAACGGGACGCTATCGGGACGGGAAGGTCCTGTTCAAAGGGAAGTCTCAGCACACGAACGCAAGCGGGCATACGTACCGATACTACGACGGTGATGTCGACTACTTCCTCGTCAACTGCGACGAGGTAGACGGCCTCTACCTAGTTCCCGAGTCAGAGGTCGGGAGCAGCATGAGCCTCCGTATCGCCGACGCGAAGCAGGACCACCGGACGATCAACTGGGCCACCGATTACGACTTCGATGAGCAGTGGCCACCGAGCGGCAGCACTGCGGACGACTGGCGTAACGCCGTCGTCGACGACCTCCGCGAGCACGGCATCGACGTCCTCGACGCACGCGAGAGTGACGCGCCGTACGACCTCCTGCTCCGCACGGCAGACGGCACGCTCTATCGGACAAGTCTCCGGCCGGGCAGCGTAAGCGGCGGCCGTGTCCGCTTCGACACGGGTCGGACGAACGCCCCCGGGCCGAGCGTGATCGACCTCGTGCTCGTCCGATGTCAGGGTACGGGCGAGACGTACCTCATCGAGCGCGACGCGTATGACGAGTCAATTAGCCTCCGCGTCGAGCCAACACGGAACGAGGATACGCGGACGAACCGCGCCGCCGACTACACGCTCAATCGGCGTTGGCCGCCCGCCTGAACGCGACGCTGTCCGTTTCCGTCCGCTCGACGTGTGTTCAGTTTCACCCCCCTTTGCGAACCTTCTTAGGGCGTCGCGCGTTACCTACGTGAGCGAATGGCTCAGGCTACGGATCAGGAACTCGTCGACCGCTTCGAGACGTTTCTGCGGCGTTACTACTCGGACGAGGTCGGCAACCTCGCACGGAACTACCCGCGCGACCAGAAGAGCCTACGCGTCGACTGGGGCGACCTCTACCAGTTTGACGCGGACCTCGCGGACGACTACCTCCGCTACCCCGATCGGTATCAGGAGGCCGCCGAGGAGGCCCTCCGGCGCTACGACCTGCCGATCGACGTCTCGCTCGGTCAGGCGCACGTCCGCGTGCGCGGAATCGCTGAGTCGACGGAGATCCGCGCGCTGCGCTCCGAGCACCTCAACACCTTCATCGCCATACAGGGGATCATCCGCAAGGCGACGGAGGTACGCCCGAAGATCGAGCAGGCGGTGTTCGTCTGCCAGCGGTGTAACTACGAGACCCAGGTCCCCCAGTCGGATTCGGGCTTTCAGGAGCCGTATCAGTGCGAATCCTGTGAGCGCCAAGGCCCGTTCAAACTCGACCCCGAGAAGTCGGAGTTCATCGACGCGCAGAAGCTGCGCATCCAGGAGAACCCCGAGGGGCTCGCCGGCGGTGAGACACCCGAGAACATCGACGTCCACGTCGAGGACGACCTCACCGGGCAGGTGACGCCGGGCGATCACGTCACCGCCACGGGGTCGCTGCGTCTCGATCAGAGCGAGGGCTCCAACGAGAGTCCGATCTTCGACGTCTACATGGAGGGCAACCACGTCGAGATTGAGGACGAGCAGTTCGAGGACATGGAGATCACGAGCGACGACAAGGAGGAGATCATCGGGATCTCCCAGCGCCCGAACATCTACGAGGACATGGTGGACTCCGTCGCGCCCTCCATCTACGGCCACCGACAGGCGAAACTGGCGATGCTCCTTCAGCTCTTCAGCGGCGTCACCAAACACCTTCCGGACGGCTCGCGGATCCGCGGCGACCTCCATATGCTCCTCATCGGGGACCCCGGGACGGGAAAGTGTCTCGACGGCGATACCCGTGTCACGCTCGACGACGGGACGGAGCGACCGATTCGGGAAATCGTCGAAGAGAACCTCGACGACCCGACCCCGGTCGACGACGGCGTCTGGGACGCCGTGGACATCCCGCTCCCGTCGATGGAGGCCAACGGATCACTCACGGAGCGGCGAGCGACGAAGGTGTGGAAGCGCGAGGCTCCCGAGGAGATGTATCGCGTCCGCACGGCGAGCGGGCGCGAACTCGACGTGACGCCGTCCCATCCGCTGTTCGTGCAGTCGGGCGGCCACGTCGAAGCCCGACGGGCCGAGGACCTCACGGAAGGCGAGTTCGTCGCAGTCGCACCGCGTACGGTGACTGATGGCGGCACGACGGCGATGGCGGCAGGGGCAACGGTGGGAGAGAAGGTAGCGTTCGAGCCGATTCGATCCATCGAGCGCGTCGAACCCGCCGAGGAGTGGGTGTACGACCTCGAAGTCGAGGGGACGCACACGTACCTCTCGAACGGCGTCGTCTCGCACAACTCACAGCTCCTGTCGTACGTCCAGAACATCGCGCCGCGATCCGTCTACACCTCGGGGAAAGGGTCGAGTTCCGCGGGGCTCTGTGTTACGGGGGATACGCTCGTCCACACGGCCGAAGGGGTCCGAGAGATCCGCGACATCGTCTCGGAACGGCTCCCGGAACCGGTCGACGAGGAGACCGCTGTCGAGGACGCCGTCGAGCTCTACACCTTCGACCGCGACGACGGTGCGATCGACACGCGTTCGACCTCCCACCTCTGGCGGATGCCGGAGAAGCCGTGTCGACGCATCGAGACGGCCCACGGGAAAGAGATCGAGGCGTCGGTGAACACGCCCGTTCTGACGTGTGGGAAGTCGGGGATCGAATGGAAGCCGATCTCGGAGATAGAGGCGGGCGACCACGTCGCAGCCCCGCGCTACGACAACATCGAACGATCGGAGCTCCATGTGCGGAACTTCCTCGAACTCACCGAGGAGAAGGTGAAAATCGACGACACGTCCGTCTCGTTCGTTCGGGACGCGCTCGTGGAGCGGTTCGGGACACTCCGCGACGCGGCGGCGGAACTCGGGATTTCCGAGGACTTCGTCTACGACTCACTTCGCAACCGGCATGTGGCCCCGGAAAAACTCGACGTCGTTCTCGATGCCGTCGACGCGACCCGAGACGACGTGACCTACGAGCGGACGATGCTCCGGCACGGCGACAGCGTTCGGATCCCGGAGGTGTTCGACGACGACCTGATGTACCTCGTCGGTCTCGTCTTTGGAGACGGCGACATCGCACTCGACCGACGTGGGGATAACCGTGGGCTCGTCCGGCTCTCGAACGGCGACGAATCGCTGCTCGAACGAGCACGGGAGATATTCGCGGAAAAGTTCGACAAGCACGTCGAGATCGAGCGGCAGGACGAGCGAGTGCCGTGCATCCGAGTGAGTAACGCGACGATCGCACGGTTGTTCGCGAACGTCGGTATGCGGACTCCGAAGGCGGATCTCGCGCTCGATCCACGGTTCACCACCGCCGAGCACGCCGATGCGTTCGTCCGCGGACTGATGGACGCCGATGGGGCCGTCTCACAGCGATCGAACGGCGGATCGAGCGTCCTCCTCTCCACGATCAGCGAACGCCTCTCCGAGCAACTGCAGGCGATCTTGGAGACGTACGGCGTCCGCGCTCGGACGCGCGAACGCGACCGCCGCGGAACGTACGAACTCGCTAATGGACGGACGATCGAGTCGAAGCACGTCCAGCACTTCGTCGAACTCTACGGCGCGAACATCGAACGGTACGCCGACGTGATCGGCTTCGAGTCGGCGGCGAAGCGGGTCGCGCTCGACGGGGTTGCCGGCGACGCGGCCCGACGCGAGGAGACGATCCCGGTCGGGTCGGCACTCGCGACCGTCAACGGGCCGAGCGGCGACTACTACATGAACGTCAACCGAGGGGACAACCCCGGGCGAGGTCGGGCACGAGCGATGCTGAACGACCTCGATCTCGGCGGCGCGGAACCGCTCGTCGAGGAGGCCGTCGACGCCGACTTGCGGTGGGACGAGGTCGTCGCCGCGGTCGACACGGGCGAGAAGGAAGTGTTCGACCTGACGGTTCCCGAGACGCACAACTTCGTCGGTAACGGCATCGTCGCCCACAACACCGCGGCGGCCGTACGCGACGACTTCGGCGATGGCCAGCAGTGGACCCTAGAAGCCGGCGCGCTCGTTCTCGCCGACCAGGGGATCGCGGCGGTCGACGAGCTGGACAAGATGGCTCCCGACGACCGGTCGGCCATGCACGAAGCGCTCGAACAGCAGTCGTACCACGGCGACACAGAGGTCTTCCTCGCCGACGGGCGGCGCGTCGAGATCGGCGCGTTCGTCGACGATCTGATGGCGGCGAACGCGGACGAGGTCGTCGACGGCGTGAACTGCGAGATCCTCCCCGTGGACGACGTCCGCGTGCACTCGACGGACCTGGAGACGAACACGACGGAGAAGGTCCCGGTCGACCGCGTGAGCCGGCACGAGGCCCCCGACGAGTTCGTCCGGGTGTCGTTCTCGAACGGTCGCGAGGTGACCGTCACCCCCGAGCACCCGCTGTTCGTCGGGATGGACGGCGAGACGGTCGACGCGCGCGACGTCGAGACCGGGGCGTTCGTGCCCGCGCCGCGGAAGACGCCGAACTCGGCGGCCGCGGTCGAACTCGACGACGAGCCGTCGGTCGACGGGCGGGAGAAGGAGGTCCGACTGCCGGAGACGATGAGCGGGGACCTCGCGGAGTTCCTCGGCCTCCTCGTCGCGGAAGGCCACTCGTACGCCGGGTCGTCCCACGAGATCGGGTTCTCGAACCAGGACGAGCGGCTCCTCGCCCGCGCGGCCACGCTCGCCGAGCGGGTCTTCGGGATCGAGAGCGCCGACGCGACGAACGAGGCGGGGACGGTCACGAAACGATGGGTGTCGACCCGCCTCTACCGGTGGTTCGAGCGGAACGTCCCCGAGGTCATGCACACCGCGCGGGAGAAGCGGGTCCCCGCGAAGGTACTCGGCGCGTCGGCGGAGGAAATCCGACGGTTCCTCGTCGGTGCGTTCGCCGGGGATGGTGGCGTCGAGAGCGAAGCGATGGCGTTCTCGACGGCGTCGGACGGGCTCGCGGAGGACTACGCGGACGCGCTCGGCAAGATCGGCGTCGCCTCGCGGATACACCACGACAGCGCCGAGGACTCGTGGAAGGTGTACGCGATGGGCGACTCGACGGAACGGTTCGTCGACGCCGTCGTCTCGGAGGCGGACGATCGCCACGAGGCGGCCCGGGCGTTCGTCGAGCGGAGCAACGAGACGCCCCGACACCACGATGTGTTGCCGACGAGCGCGGCCGAGGAGATCCGCGACCTCAAGCGGCTCCTCGGCGTCCGACTCACCGGCCAGTTCAAATCGAACGTCGACGAGGGGTTCGGCGTTCGCGTCGAGACGGTCGAGTCCGAACTCGAAGACCTCCGTAAGCGTGCCGACGCGGTTCGGGAGGCGCTCGATGGGGCGAACGGCCTCGCGGACGTTCGATCCGCGATCGGGTGGTCGGGCCGGCAGGTGGCCGAACGACTCGATGGCGAGACGACGAGCGCGATCCACTACGCTGAGGACGGCGGCTACGACGAGACGCGGCGCGCCGAGTTGGCCGAGCGTGCACGCGACGCCGTCGGTGGCGCGCTCGACGAGTTCGAGGCTCGCGCGTCGGCGCTCGACGCCGCGTGCGACCTCCGGTACTACCGCGTGACGGACGTCGAAACCGTCCCGAACGAGGACCAAGAGTGGGTGTACGACGTCACGGTCGAGCCGACGAACACGTTCGTGAGCAAGGGCGTCGTCCTCCACAACTCGATCTCGGTGTCGAAGGCAGGCATAAACGCCACGCTGAAGTCACGGTGTTCGCTACTCGGCGCTGCAAACCCGAAGTACGGCCGCTTCGACCAGTACGAGTCGATCGGCGAGCAGATCGACCTCGAGCCGGCGCTCATCTCGCGCTTCGATCTGATCTTCACGGTCACTGACCAACCGGACCCGGAGGAGGACGCCCGACTCGCCGAACACATCCTCCAGACGAATTACGCGGGCGAGCTCCACACGCAGCGCGAACACCTCGCGTCGGCGAACTACACGGAGGATGAAGTCGCAGCGCAGACGAACGAAGTCGCACCCGAGATCGACGCCCAGCTCCTGCGGAAGTACATCGCGTACGCCCGTCGGAACGTCTATCCGGCGATGAGCGACGAGGCGCGCGCGGCGATCGAGGAGTTCTACGTCGATCTGCGTGCGGAGGGGTCCGACGAGGACGCACCGGTGCCGGTGACGGCCCGCAAGCTGGAGGCGCTCGTGCGTCTCGCGGAGGCCTCCGCGCGCGTTCGGCTCTCCGATACGGTCGAGAAGCAGGACGCAGAGCGCGTCATCGCCATCGTGCGTTCGTGTTTGGAGGCCATCGGCGTCGATCCCGAGACGGGCGAGTTCGACGCGGACGTCGTCGAGACCGGGACGTCGAAGAGCCAGCGCGATCGCATCAAGAGCCTGCGGGCGCTCATCGAGGACATCGAGGACGACTTCGAGGAGGGCGCACCGACCGAGGAGGTGATGGCGCGCGCCGAGGAGGTCGGGATGGAGCGCTCGAAGGCCGAACACGAGATCGAGAAGCTGAAGAAACAGGGCGAGGTCTACGAGCCCTCGAACGGCCACCTGCGGACGACCTGAGGCGATGGACCGCATCAGCGCGCTCCGGAACGTCGAGGAGGCCTTGGCGGATCTCGAGCGCGGCGAGACGGACCTCGCGAGCGCGGAGGAGCGGGTCTGTTCGATTCTACGGACGTACGCGACGGACTACGACGGCGACCTCGCGGCGTGGCGGGCATCAGGCGATCCGGCCGTCGAGGGACTCGTGGTGCTCGCGACGACCGAGCGCGAGGCACGCGAGCGGGTCGCGACGCTCGTCGACGACCCCGACGTGCGGGCGTCGGTCTCCCGTCTCTCGTAGTGTCCGACCGGCGGCGTTTTATCCACCGGTCGCTCTTCTACCGGGGTGTTACTGATCGTCGCGTACTCGCGGGCCGCGAGACAGGCCCTTCGGAACAGTTGTTCGACGCACTCGGAGACGGTGGTCCGGCGCTTCGGCCGGGCGGTCCTCCTGCGGGAGACGGAGTACGGGGCGTTCGTCGCGTGTCGTCTCCGCGAACGCTTCGACACCGCGGTCGAGGTCGCTCGCACCGAGCCGCTGAACGAATTCCGTGACGTCCCCAAACACGTCCGCGACGCCGCGACGGCGTACGAGGCGCGTGACTCGCCGAGCACGTCGTACGCGAAGTTCGCCGTGGGGGCTGACTACCCGGACCCGGACACGATGCGCGAGACGCCGCTCGCGGACTGATGCGGGCACACGTCGACGGCGAGACGGTGCGGACGAACGCCCTCGATCTGCGGGAAACGGGCGTGTCAGAAGCCGACGCCCTCGCGGCGGTCCGCAACCCCGACGGATGGGTCGAGTGTCCGACACCGACGGCAATCCACGAGTACGTCGGACTGCTCGACGGAGCGCGAGATGTCGGCCGCCCGGCGCTGGCCGCGGCAGCGCGATCGCGGGGGTACGACGACCCGGAGGCGGAAGCGCTCGGCGCGCTCCGATCAGCGGTGGCCGAACCGCTCCCCGAGATACGGGGGCTGCGCGCGGCACGCGAGCGAATCGCGAGCGTCACCGAAGACGTCACGGTGCGCCGCGAGCGCGTCGAGCGCCTCGGCGGGAAGCTCGCGGCGCTCAGGGACGCCGGTGTGACGGACGACGGCGTTAAGAACGCTCACCGGGCGGCGATCGTGGCGCTCGCCGACGCGGAGACAGAGCGGGTCGCGGCCGACGAGACGCACCAGCGCCTCCGTCGAGAGGTCCGCGCGGTTCGAGATGAGCGCGAGCGGCGGCTCCAGCTGGTGGACGAGATCCGGCGGCGGGAGCGAGAAAGCGAGCGGGCGCTCGCGCTGGCGATCGAGCCCTCGTATGAACGCGCACAACGCGCCGTCCCGGCCGGGCCGTGGCGGGATGTCCTCGCGCTCGCGCGAGTGGCGCGCGTCCGGGCACCGCTGGTGATCGCGGGCGGCCCGTTCGAGCGGGCGACGCGGGCGACCGCGTGTCTCGGCGCGCCCGTGGTGCTTGTCGCGGCGCGCGTTTAAGCCCGAACGGGGAACCACGGAGGGATGTGTCGATCAGCATCAAGAGCGCCGCGACGGATCACGGCGGCGTCACGCTCGTCACGGCGGTCGTACGGAACGACGGTGAGACGGATCGGCGGGTCCGCATCGCGAACGAACTGGACAGTGTCGTCCGTCCCCCGACGCAGGACGGCGTCGCCGTCGACGGCTGGAACGGGGACGGATTCGAGGGTGTCGTCGCGGGCGGCGGGACGCTCGCGCTCGGCTACGCCTGTGGGGGCGCACCCGCGGACGACCCGTGTCGCGTGGCGTGGACGGAACGAGCGGAGGCGACGACGGCGACGGCGGCGACGGTCGCCGACGCGCTGCGCGACCTCGACGATCCGCGTCCGCCGGCCGAGAGCGGGCCGAACGGGACGCCGACGACGGAGCCGATCCCGCCGGCGGTGGCGACGTGGCTCGACGGCGTCGCGGATCGGGTCGGCGATGGGACGGCGAGCGAGGCCGATCGGCGGGCGCTGGAGGCCGTCGACGAACACCTCCGAACGCTCGCGGGGGGCGCGTGATACTCGCCGTCGTCGGCGGAAAGGGCGGCGTCGGGACGTCGACGGTCGCGCTCGAACTCGGCGCACACCTCGACGCCGTCGTCGTGGACGCTGATCTCACGATGGCGGACCTCCCGACGGCGCGCGGACCGGACCTGCACGACGTGCTCGCGGGACGCGCGTCACCGATCGAGAGCGTTCGTGAGGGCGGTGCAGTGTCGATCCTCCCCTGCGGGCGCACGCTGGCCGGCGCGCGAGCGTGCGATGTCGGCCGGCTCGGCGAGGTGTTAGCGGTCGTCGCACGACAGTACGGCGACGTCGTCGTGGACTGTGCGGCCGGGATGCGTGCGGACGTCGGCGTCCCGCTCGCGGTCGCGGACGCCTGCGTCGTCGTCACCGCACCGGAGCGGCCGGCGTTCGCGGACGCGATCCGGGTGCGCGAACTCGCCCGGTCGTTCGACGCGGGAGTGGCCGCGATCGCGTACAACCGCGCCGAGCGAATCCCCGAAGCGGTGGAACGAGCGCTCGGCGCACCGGGCGTGGCGATCCCGGCGGACGAGTCGGTGCGTCGAGCGCGGCGGAACGGCTATCCGACGAGCGCGCTGTTCCCGGACGCACCGGCGAGCGCGGGGTTCGCGGCGCTCGCCGACGCGGTGCGGGCGTGCGGGATCTGAGTCGGGAGAACGGAACAGTCGGAGAACGGCGGTTTTCGCGGTTTCAGTCGAGCGCGTAGTAGGCGTTGCGGAGCGTCGCGGGCGTCACATCCGCGGCGTCGGCGGCCCGCTGCTGGGTGAGTGAGTGGTCTTCCTCGCGGGCGGCAGCGTAGAGGCAGGCGGCGGCGACGCCGCTGGGTTTGCGGCCGCCGGTCGACCCGCTCTCGGCGGCGTCGGCGGCGAGTTCGGTGGCACGGCGTTCGACGACGCGGGGAACGTCGAGTTCGGTGGCGAAGCGCGGGATGTACTCACGGGCGTCGATCGGGCCGGTCGGGAGCCCGAGGTCGCGGTTCATCGCGGTGTACGCGGCGCGGAGCTCGTTCTCGTCGGCGCGCGCGACGGCGACGATCTCGGTGACGGTGCGCGCGACGCCGTTCGTCCGGCAGACGGCGTAGACGGCGGCTGCCGCGAACCCTTCCAGGGAGCGCCCGCGGAGGAGCCCCTCCGACTGGGCGCTGTCGAAGAGCGCGCAGGCCTGATCGCGGACACCGTAGGTGAGCGAGAGCGAGCTCACGAGCCGGCGGATCTCGGTGAAGGCGTAGATCTGGTTGCGCTCGGCCTTCGAGGCGACCTGTGCGCGGCTGTGTTGGCGGCGGAGGCGCGCGAACTGGCGGCGTTTGCGGCCGGTGAGCCGCGAGGAGTAGCCGATCTCGGTGCTGAGACCGCGATCGTGGCGCGATCGGGTGAGCGGCGCGCCGACGCGTTCGCGGTTCCGGTCGTCGTCGGCGAACGAGCGCCACTCGGGGCCGCGATCGAGTCGATCGGTGTCGACGACGAGCCCGCACTGCGTGCAGACGGTTTCGTGGCTGTCGCGTTCGAGGTCGCCGGTGCATTCGGGGCAGGTCGTCGTCGCCTGGCTCATACTCACAACTTGGTGCCGAACGAGTACTTAAGTGATCGACGGAGGGCCGCGTTCGGTCGGTCGATGGACCGCGGAACGTCCCGGTCACCGGGACGTTCGGAATCGTGTGAATTCGGGCGCGAGAGTCAGCCTGAACGGTACGTTCATGTACGGGAGCGGACGGATAGGGTGATGATGGGGCTCTCGGACATCGCGGCGGGGTTGACGATCACGACGCCACAGCGTGAGCGGGGGGTCGCGACGGTCGACGCGACGGACGCCCCGCTCGCGGAGCGGTTGGCACCGTACGCGGACGACCTGCCGTGTCCCGTGGCGGTCGCGGCGACGCTCCTCGACGCCTACGGCGCGGGGACGAGCGTCGGAGCCGCCGCGGCCGCGGCCGGAATCGCACCAACCACCGGGGCGAAAGCGTTGCACGTCCTCGGGGTCGGCGGCGTCAACCCGCTGTCACCGCTCGCGCGCGAGATCGTCGCGGACTGGCTAGATGGCGGGCTCACGCGGAGCGAGGCGGTGACGCTCTCGGGAGCGAGCGACACCGAGTTCGCCCTTGGGGCGTACTGCGCGACCCACCCGCCAGCTGAGGGCGCGGCGGCGGTCGTCGCAGCGGCACGCGAGCCGGATTCGCGGTCGCTCGGCCGACGGGACCGGGAGGCGCTCGCGGAGGCGTGTGAGACACCGGACGCGCTCCGATAGCTCAGTCGAGACGGCGGCGGAGGCCCGCGAGGAAACCGGCGCTCGTCTCGGGAACGAGATCGTCGATGGCGAACGCGTGCTCAACGAGCGACGCGACAGCGCGGGTGTAGTCGTCGGGTTCGGTGGGCGTGACGGCCGGTGCGTCACGCTCCGGCCCGAGGTCGGCCTCAGGAGCGGTGACGGCCGCATCGGCGAGCGCGTCGTCACTCGCGCGGTTGGCGACGACGATCGGGTCGCTATCGACGCCGACGTCGGCGAGGCGGCCGCGTTCGCGCGCAAGGGCGTCCCGCCCACGTTCGTCGGAGTGCGTGACGAGCGCGAGCTGATCAGTGCTCGTGACGGCCGCGACGGCGGGGTTCGTCACGACGGGCGGCGTATCGGCGAAGACGTAGTCGTAGCTGTCGGCGGCTTCGCCGATGCGTTCGGAGAATCGTTCGGCCGCCTCTGCGGCGTTGGCGTCGGCAACGCGACCGAACGGCGCGTGTGACGGGGCGAGTGTGAGCGTACCGTCACCGGGCGTATCGAGCGGATACGCCGCGTCGTCGACGGCGAGTTCGGGGTCGATCGCGAGCGCCGTCGAATCGGGGTCGAGACGGGCGTCGACGTACGTTGAGAGCCCCTGCGTCGCGTAGTTCGCGTCGAGCACGATCGCGTCGTGACCGGCCGCGGCGACGAGCGCGGCGGCCTCGACGGAGAGGCGAGTCGCGCCGACGCCGCCGGCCGCGCCGACGACGGCGAGGGTACGCGGTTCGGATGCGGGCATACGCGTATCGGCGAGCGGCCCGGATAAAAGCGCGGCGGCGGGCTACTCGTTGATGCCGTAGTCGTCGTCCGTCCAGTCGTTCGCGGGCGTGTCGTAGACCGGGTGGTTCCGGTCGCGTTCGTCGAGGCGGGCGTGATCGGCGTCGTCGAGCTCCCAGTCGAACAGCTCGCGGTTCTGCTCGACGTGCTCGGGCGAGGAGGATTTCGGGAGGGCGACAACGTCGTTCTCGACGGCCCACTTGAGCACGATCTGCGCGGGCGACTTCTCGTACGTCTCGGCGAGGTCCTGGACGACCTCGTCCGCAAAAACCTCGGTGCGCGCGAGCGGCGCGGCGGCTTCGATCACGGTGTCACTCGAACGGCAGTAGTCCACGAGGTCGTCGCGCTGGAACCACGGGTGGTACTCGATCTGATTGACGGCGATGGGTACGTCGCTGACGTGCTGCGCGCAGGAGAGCTGATAAGCGCTGAAGTTGGAGACGCCAACGTTCTTCACGAGGCCGCGCTCTTTCAGCGTCGCCATCGCGTCCATCGTCTCGCGGACGGAGATCGCGGGGTTCGGCCAGTGGACGAGGTAGAGGTCGAGATAGTCGGTGCCGAGTCGGTCGAGGGAGGCCTCACAGGACTCGATGAGGGTGTCGTAGGTGAGGTGTTTCGGGAGGACCTTCGAGGTGAGCCAGAGGTCGTCGCGCTCGTAGTCGGTGAGGACGTCGCCGATCGCGGCCTCGTTGTGGTAGCCCTCGGCGGTGTCGACGTGGGTGTAGCCGGCGTCGAGGCCGGCTCGGACGGCGTCCTGCACGGTCTCGCCGCCGATGTCCCACGTCCCGACGCCGACCGTCGGGAGTTCGTCGCCGCTCTCGAGTGTCACGGTAGGTGCGGGCATCTCACAAAGAGGGGCGGTCGGAACAACCTTAGTGGTTCGGACGGCGGCAACCGTCGGGGACGCGTCCAGTGGTGCCCGCGTCTCAGCCTTCGATCCGCGCGGCGATGTCGTCGAGTTCCTCGTCGTCGAGATGCGGGCGTTCGCCCGCGACCGCGTGGATGGGACCCCCGCCGTCACCCTCGAAACGCGGGATGATGTGGGCGTGAACGTGCGGGACTTCCTGGCCCGCGGCTTCGCCGTCGTTGATCCCGACGGTGAGCGCGTCGGCGTCGACGGCCGCCTCGACGTCAGGGGCAAGGTCGGAGAGGAGGTCGAAGACGGCGCGCGACTCCTCGGCGTCGAGATCGGCGAGCCGCTGGCAGTGACTCGTCGGGACGACGAGCGTGTGGCCGGGTGCGAGCGGGTTCGCGTCGAGGAACGCGAGCGCGCCGTCGGTTTCGGCGACGATACGGCCGGGGATGTCACCAGCGACGATCGAACAGAAGATGCAGTCGTCACTCATGTACGAGTCGTGCGCGCGGTGCGGCCTTAGTTATTCGGTGAGGGGGAGCACGACGCCGAAGACGAGCGGACAGAGGACGATCCCGAGCGCGCCGAGCCCCTCGGCATCGACGGCGGTAGTCATCGCCCAGCCGGGGATCGACCCGAGGAGCGCCGGCCCGGCGTCGGCGAGGAGGAACCCGCCGAGGACGAGGCAGACGGAGAGGAGCGTCGCACGTTTCGTCAGCGTCGGATAGTCGATGTCACCGTAGCGGCCCATAGGTCCCGAAGTCGGTTGTACGTCGAAAGCGTTTCGCCCGAGCACGGCGCGCCCGCGGGCGCGGGACCGATTCTCCTTTCACCGAGGAGGGAGACGGATGGGGCATGGACCGATTCGCCGAACCCCCGGAGCAGTACGATCCCGAGGCGGTTCGGGACCGGGTGTTCGACTACTGGGACGAGGTGGACGCCTATGAGCAGACGAAGGCACACCGCGAGGACGGCGAGGACTTCTTCTTCGTCGACGGCCCGCCCTACACGAGCGGTGCGGCCCACATGGGGACGACGTGGAATAAGTCCCTGAAGGACGCCTACATCCGCTACTACCGGATGAACGGCTACGACGTGACGGACCGGCCGGGCTACGACATGCACGGCCTCCCGATCGAGACGAAGGTCGAGGAGAAACTCGACTTCGACTCGAAACAGGACATCGAGGAGTTCGGCGTCGAGGCGTTCATCGAGGAGTGCAAGCAGTTCGCCGACGAACAACTGGAGGGGCTCCAGTCCGATTTCCAGTCCTTCGGCGTCTGGATGGACTGGGAGAACCCGTACAAGACGGTCGACCCGACGTACATGGAGGCGGCGTGGTGGGGGTTCAACCGCGCGGCCGAGCGCGGCCTCGTCGAGCAGGGCAAGCGCTCGATCAGCCAGTGTCCGCGCTGTGAGACCGCCATCGCGAACAACGAGGTCGAGTACGAGGACGTCGAGGACCCGACCGTCCATGTGACGTTCCCCCTGACAGATCGCGAGGGGAGCCTCGTCATCTACACGACGACGCCGTGGACCATCCCGGCGAACGAGTTCGTCGCGGTCGGCGAGGACATCACCTACCAGCAGGTCCGCGCCGTCAAGACGGACAGCGGCGCGGAGATGGGCGAGGGCGGCGACGTCGTCGACGAAGACGTCCTCTACGTCGCGGAGGCGTGCGTCGAGGACGTCCTGAAGCGCGGACGCTACGACGACTACGAGATCGTCGACTCCTTCCCCGGCTCGCACATGCTCGGGTGGGAGTACGACCACCCGCTCGCCGAGGAAGTACCGGATCGACCGGACGCACGCGGCGTCGGCGAGGTCTACCACGCCGACTACGTCGAGGCCGAGGATACGGGGCTCGTCCACTCCGCGCCCGGCCACGGTGACGTGGACTTCGAGCGCGGCGAGGAACTCGGCCTGCCGGTCTTCTGTCCGGTCGGCGGCGACGGCGTCTACACTGAGGAGGCGGGCAAGTACGCGGGGCAGTTCGTGAAGGACGCCGACGAGGCCATCACGCAGGACCTCGCGCGCAAGGGCCACCTACTCGCCTCTGGCACTGTCACGCACTCCTACGGCCACTGTTGGCGCTGTGACACGCCGATCCTCCAGATCGCCACCGATCAGTGGTTCATCACGATCACCGACGTCAAGGACGAGCTGATCGAGAACATGGAGGACTCGGAGTGGCACCCGGACTGGGCGCGGGACAACCGCTTCCGCGACTTCATCGAGTCCGCGCCCGACTGGAACGTCAGTCGGCAGCGCTACTGGGGCATCCCCGTCCCGATCTGGGTCGAGGAGGGCACGAAGGGCGCACATCCCGACGAGCGCATCGTCATCGGCACGCGCGAGGAACTCGTCGAGCGCGCCGATCAGGACCTCGACGCCGAAATGGACATCCACAAGCCCGCCGTCGACGACGTCACTATCACCGAGGACGGCGTGACGTACGAGCGCGTTCCGGACGTCTTCGACGTCTGGCTCGACAGCTCGGTGGCCTCCTGGGGCACGGTAAACTACCCCGAAGAGGAAGGGGACTTCGAGGAGCTGTGGCCGGCGGACCTCATCATGGAGGCCCACGACCAGACGCGCGGCTGGTTCTGGTCCCAATTGGGAATGGGCACCGCGGCGATGGGCGAGGTGCCCTACGACGAGGTGTTGATGCACGGCTTCGCGAACGACGAGGACGGCCGGAAGATGTCCAAGTCGGTTGGCAACGTTGTCCAGCCCGACAAGGCCATCGAGAAGCACGGCGCGGACGCGATGCGGATGTTCCTCCTCGGGCAGGACCCGCAGGGCGAGGATATGCGCTTCTCCTGGGACGAGATGGAGAACATGCAGCGCGACCTGAACGTCCTCTGGAACGTCTTTCGCTTCCCGCTGCCCTACATGCGCGCGGACGACTTCGACCCCGAGGCGCAGACGGTGGACGACCTCGACCTCGCCGTCGAGGACGAGTGGCTGCTCTCGACGCTCCAGACGCTCAAGCACGACACCGAGGAGTACTGGGAGAACCGCGAACAACACCGCGCGCTCCAGGCGCTGCGCGAGTTCGTCGTCGAGGACCTCTCGCGCTACTACATCCAGCTCATCCGCGAGCGCGTCTGGACCGAGCAGATCGGGGAGAACAAGACCGCCGCGTACGCGACGCTCCACAAGGTCCTGCGTGAGGTCGTCGCGCTCCTTGCACCCTACGCGCCGTTCGTCAGCGAGGAGATGTACGGCTATCTGACCGGCGAGTCGGATCACCCGACCGTCCACATGTGCGACTGGCCCGAGGAGGAAGAACGCTTCCGCCAGCCCGCCCTGGAGGACGCCATCGACACCGCGCGTTCGATCGAGGAGGCCGGCAACCACGCGCGCCAGCAGGCCGGCCGGAAGCTCCGCTGGCCGGTCGCGCGCATCGTCGTCTCGCCCGACGACGAGCGCGTCGCCGAGCAGGTCGACGACTATCGCGGACTGCTCGCCGATCGGCTCAACGCCCGGCGGATCGAGGTTCTAAGCCCGGACGAGACGTTCGGCGACGTCGAGTACAGCGCCGAGGCCGACATGAGCGTCCTCGGGCCCGCCTTCGGCGGCGACGCAGGCGAGGTCATGGAGGCGTTGAACGCCGCGCGCGTCGACGACGACGACCTCGATTTGCTGGAGGACGCCGTCCGCGACGCGCTTGAGCGCGAGGTGCAACTCACCCCCGAGATGGTGACGTTCCGCGAGGAGACGCCGGACGACGTCGCCGCCGCCGCCTTCGAGGGCGGCACCGTCTACGTCGATACGGAACTCGACGACGACCTCGAAGCAGAGGGGTACGCCCGCGAGATCATCCGGCGCACCCAAGAGCTGCGCAAGGACCTCGACCTCGATATGGAGGCCGAGATCCGCCTCGACGTACTCGTCTTCGACGACCGCGTCGCCGAGCTCGTCAGCGAGCGCACGGACCTCATCACCGAGGAGGTCCGCGCCCGCGAGCTTGAGGAAGTGGACGCGGACGACGCGAACACGGTCGTCGAGGAGTACGACGACGTCGAGGGCGTGCGGATGCGCCTCGGCGTCAAGCAGGTCTGAGGCGGCGAGTGACTATTCTCTCCCGAGCGCCTTCGCCACCGCGGGCGCGGCCGAGGATTCGCTGACAGCGCGCTCGATGGTGTCGGTGGCGACGACGTCGTCGACGCCGGCCTTCGCGAGTTTCGTGCGGGCGTTCGCGGCGAGCAGCGGGTGGACGCACGCGACGAAGACGCGAGCCGGGTCGTCCAGCAGCCCGATCGCCTCGCTCATCGTCGAGCCGGTGGCGACGATGTCGTCCACGGCGACGACGTCCCGACCCGAGACGTCGGTCTCGCTCGGCGTGATCTCGACGTCCGTCCCGGTGTGGCGGACCTTCTCGAAGAAGTCGGCGTCGCCCGGCCCGTAGGCGTCCCGCACGGATTCGGCGAGCGGGAGCGCGGAGGCGTCGGGCGCGAGGAAGACGGGATCGCGGAGGTCCTCGGGGAGCGGGTCGGCGAGATGTGGCGTCGCGTCCACGTTCGTCGCCGGCACGTCGAAGAACTCGCAGACGGCGGGTTCGTGGACGTTGACGGTGTAGACGGCGTCGGTGCCCGAAGAGATCGCGCGCGCCATCGCGCGGGCGGAGACCGGTTCGCCGGGCTCGAAGGCCTCGTCCTGTCGGGCGTAGCCCATGTACGGGAGGATGGTGACGACGCGCTCCGCGCCGGCCTCGCGGACGGCGTCCTGCAACTGGAGGAGTTCGACGAACGAACCGTCATCGACGGTGGAGGCGACGACGACGGCGCGGCCATCGACCGGCGGGACGCGGACGATGCGCTCGCCGTCCGGGAACGACTCGTATTCGACGCGTGCGAGCTCCTCGCCGAGTTCGGCGGCGAGCGCCGACGCGAGGCCCTGCGAGGCGGAGCCACTGACGATCATGGCCGTAACGTGTGCCAGCGAGGGGTTAGGCGTTTCCGTCCGGCGTCAACGCGCCTCGACGACGGCGATGGCGGCGACGCCGGGGAGGCCGATGGTGCGAGTGCGCCAGCCGTGGCCGGCGTCGACGGCGACGGTCCCCGACGAGTCGACGGCGTAGAGCGCGCCCGCGCCGTAGGCGACGTCCGCGAGGTCGGTGAGCGGGCAGTCACGTTCGCTCCAGTCGTCGCCGTCGTACTCGAGGAGCGTATCGTCGACGACCGCAGCGGCGTGATCGGCACGGACGGCGACGACCGTCGCGCGCCCGTCGCGCTCGGCGAGCCAGCCGTTGCCGAGGCGATAGACGCCCTCGTCTGTGGCGGCCCACGGGCCGGCGGCGGAAACATCGTTCGCGTCGTCGAGCCCGGCGTGCGCCACGTCGGTCGCGGTTTCGTCGCCAGTGACGCGATAGACCCCCCCGACGGTGGCGAGGAGAGGCCCGTCGGCGCGGCGGGCCTCGGGTGTCATACCGCACGTCGTCCAGTCGTCGTCCTCGCGGACGGCGGCGCGGCCTTCGGGGCCGGCGGCGAGCAGGGTGTCGGCGTCGTAGCTCACGGCGACGGCGTCGCCGAAGCCAGTCGGAGAGAACGGTACGTCGCCGTCACCGGTGACGGCGTTCCGACCGGCGTCAGTGGTTCGGACGTCCTCGCGGTCGGCGACAGCCGCGGTGCCCCCGCGAACGGCGACGTCGCGGACTTCGGTGGTGGTGAGGAGGGCGAACTCGCCGATCTGGTCGCCCGAGACCGCGACGGCGGCGAGGCCACGGTCGGTGCCGACGAGCAGGGTCTCGGTGCCGGTCTGTTCGGCGTAGACGCGTTTCTCGTCGAGGCTGATGTCGTGATCGCTCATACGGGAAGTGGTGGGTGCGGTGATAGAAAGGGTTGTGCCCGCGGTGCCGAGCGACGCGGGGCTCCTCGAGGAGGCGAGCGGTGAGCGACAGCGAGCCGTGAGTTGCGCGATAGACGGACCACGCGGGCCGCTGACGGCGCGGACCGCGCGATACTTCCCTCGTGCGTCCCGACTACCGAGTATGCGACGACGTCGGTATCTCGCGGCGGCGGCGACCGGCCTCGCGGGCGCGCTCGCGGGCTGTAACGGCCTGGGTCTCGGACTCTTCGGGCCGTCGGGCGAGTGGAAACTCCGCGCGATGCCGGCCGACCCGGACGCGAGCGAGCACACCTGCACGCTGAAAGAACCGTTCGTCTCGGCACATCCGCATCTGGAGACGGTGCTCTCGCGGGCGCGCGACGGCGAACGCGGATCGTGGTCGGAGCCCGTCTACCTCGACGCAAAGACGGGTAACGAACTTGGGGCGGACCTCGCCGACTACTGCGAGGGAGGCTTTCGCGGCGTCTACTTCTACGGCGACGGAGCGTACTTCGTCAGTCTCGTAGACCGTCATCCGGGCAACGGGAAGGGCCACGACGGGGGCTCGCACACCCACTAGGAAACCACTTTGAGTCGTCCGGCGGAAGGGACATCCATGCAGGTGTTCGGGTCGAGCGGGACGCGCGGCGTCGCGAACGAGGAACTGACGCCAGCGTTCGCGCTCCGCGTGGCGAAGGCCGTCGGCACCGTCCGCGACGACCCGCGGATCGCCGTGGGACGCGACACGCGCCGGACGGGGCGGCTGTTGGAGAACGCCGTCGCCGCGGGGCTCGCGGCGGTCGGCGTGGACGTCGATCGTCTCGGGGTCGTTCCGACACCGGGGCTGCAGGCGTACGCGGCCGACGAGGGCATCCCGGCGGTGATGGTGACGGCGTCGCACAACCCACCTGCGTACAACGGGCTGAAGCTCGTCGGCGCGGACGGCGTCGAACTCCCCGTCGAGGCCCTGGAACGGATCGAGGACGTGTTGCTCGGCGAGGAGTTCGAGCCGGTCGCGTGGGACGAAACTGGTGAAGATCGGGACGTCGAGGGGGTGCGCCGGCGATACGTCGAGGGGCTTCTCGATGCCGTCGACCGCGAGCGGATCGCCGATGCGGAGTTGACGGTCGCACTCGACCCCGGCCACGGCGCGGGCGCGGTAACGAGCCCAGACTTCTACCGCGAACTCGGCTGTCGCGTCGTGACAGTGAACGCCCAGCCGGACGGCCACTTCCCGGGGCGCGACCCCGAGCCGGTCGCGGCGAACCTCGGCGAGCTCGGGCGACTCGTGCGTGCGAGCGACGCTGACGTCGGTATCGCCCACGACGGCGACGCCGATCGCGCGATCTTCTACGACGAGACGGGGACGCACATCGACGGCAGCGCGTCGTTCGCGGCGCTCGCCGCCGCCGAGCTCTCGGACGGTGACGTTGCCGTCTCCGCCGTGAACGTCAGTCAGCGCCTCGTCGACGTCTGCGAGGCCGCCGGGGCGGACCTCGAACTGACGCCGATCGGCTCGACGCGGATCATGACGCGGATCGGACAGCTACGCGAGGAGGGCGAACACGTACCGATCGCGGGCGAGGGCAACGGCGGCGTGATCTTCCCGGACCACCGGATCACCCGCGATGGGGCGTACATCGGCGCGCGCTTCCTCGAACTGCTCGCGGACGGGACGGCCGCGAGCGACGTCGTCGCGCCGTACGACGGCTACGCGAACGTCCGCGTAAACGTCGCATACGACGACGAGACCGAGCGCGAGGCACTGCTCGCGGCCGCGGAGACGTACGCGGACGACGCCACCGCGACCGGCGACGCCAAATTGACGACTATCGACGGCTATCGCCTCGACTATGGCGACGCGTGGGTGCTCGCGCGCCCATCGGGGACGGAGCCGGTCGTGCGTGTCTACGCGGAGGCGCACACGGAGTCGCGGGCCCACGGGCTCGCGGACGATGTCGCCGAGGCGCTGCGAGCGGCGTTATGACGGGGGGTCGTCGAGCGTTTCGGCGAGGCGGGCACGCGCGTCGCGGGCGTCGGCGAGCGCGTCCGCGACCGTGCCGTTCGCGACGCGTTCGCGCTCGTCGTCGTCGAGTTCCGCGCGGGCGAGCGCGGCCTCGCGGAGGCGTTCGTACCGCTCAGCGTCGAGGCGCGCGAACGTGAGCACCTCGCGGAGCCGTTCGACCGCCTCGTCCGCGTCGAGGCGCGCGAGCGCGGAGACGAGTTCGTCCGCCCGGTAGCGCAGGACGTCCGCAGGGTCGGGCGGCCAGCCGAGCGTCAGAAAGTCGCCGTCGAGGCGCTGGAGGAAGGACCGGTTCGCGCCGACGACGCGTTTGAGCGCCGCGGGGTCCTCGACGTAGTGCTCGAGTTTCGAGAGCGAGTCGTCGCCGTACTCGAGGAGGATCGAGATGGGTTCGTCGCCGGCGTCGTGGTCGCGGACGTACGCGAGGAGTTCGGCCGGGACGGTCGGCGCGTCGACGAGCGGGAACGCCGAGAGGGCGTCGAGCCAGTCGAGCACGTCGCGGGCGGGTCGCTCGGCAAGCGCGTCCGCGACGGCGGTGCGCGCCGCGGTGTCGTACGCCTCGATGGGTTCGCGGAGATCGTCGACCGGGGCATCGAGATCGGCGTCGGCGAGGCGAGCGACGCGTTCGAGGCGGGCAATCTCGTCGTCGATCGCGTCAAGGCGGTCCTCGGCGTCGTACCGAACGGACTGGTAGGCCTCGCGGGCGGCCGCGCGCTCGTCGAGACGCTCGGTGAGATCGGTAACTGGATCGAGGGCGTCGCGGGCGCGCTCGAAGTCCGATTCGGTGACGCGGCGCTTGTCGAGCGCGTCGTCGTAGTCCTTGAAGGCGTCGGCGCGCGGGAGGTCGTCGTCCACGTCGTCGACGAGTTCCGCGACCTTCCCCTCGAACTCGATGTACGCCTGGAAGTCGCCGGAGCCGGTCGCGGAGTCCTCGTAGCGATCGAGGAGGCGGAGGGCGTTTTTCCGGTGTTCGCGGAGGCGTTCGAGCGTGTCGACCCCGTACTCGTCGACGGCGGCCTCGGCGTCGGCGAGGCGCTCGCGAGCGTCGTGGAGGCGTGTGAGGAGCCCCGAAACGTCGGCAGGGTCGTCCGTCACGGTGGCGTCGGCCATCGTCACTCGTAGACGTCGTCGGGATCGAAGGCGCGCTCGCCGACGGTCTCGCCCTCGATAGTGCGGTAGAAACAGGAGCGATAGCCGGTGTGACACGCCCCGCCGGTCTGCTCGACGATGTAGAGCAGCGCGTCGCCGTCGCAATCAACGCGGACGTCCTCGATCTCCTGCGTGTGGCCGCTCGTCGCGCCCTTCTCCCAGAGTTCCTCGCGGGAGCGCGAGTAGTAGTGTGCGCGCCCGCTCTCGACGGTCCGTTCGACGGCCTCCCGGTTCGCGTACGCCAACATCAGGACATCACCGGTCTCGGCGTCCTGCGCGATGGCGGGCACGAGGCCGTCGTCGCCGAAGTTGAGGTCCACGCCGAACTCGCTCTCGCTCATACCGGGAAGATGCCGTCGGGAGTGGATAGGTCTTCTGTCGCGCCGTCAGTCGCCGCCCGACCCCGTGACACGCTCGCGGGCCTCCGCAAGCGTGAAGTTACCCTCGTAGAGCGCGGTGCCGACGACGACGGCGGCCGCGCCCGCCTCTTGCAGGGCGGTAATGTCCTCAAGCGTCGCGACGCCGCCCGAGGCGACGACCGGGATGTCGACGGCGTCGACGACGCGTGAGACGACGTCCGTGCGGACGCCGGCCTGCTGGCCCTCGACGTCGACGTCGGTGAAGAGGACACCCGACGCGCCGACGTCCTCGAACTCCGCGGCGGCCTCGGCGGGATCGAGGCCGGTGCCTTCAGTCCACCCGGAGACGACGACCTCGCCGTCCTTGGCGTCGAGGCTGACGAGCACGCTGTCGTCGTAGACGTCCGCGATCTCCCCGACGAGGGCAGGGTTCTCGACGGCGGCCGTCCCGAGGATGACGCGATCGACACCGATTTCGAGGAGGTCGCGCGCGTCGGTGAACGACCGGATGCCCCCGCCGACCTGCACGTCCGCGTCGTCGCCGACGGCCTCGACGACGGCCGCGATGGCGTCCTCGTTCTCCCGTACGCCCTCGAACGCCCCATCGAGGTCGACGAGGTGGATCGTCTCCGCGCCCGCGTCTAGCCAGTCCTCCGCGGCCGCCACGGGGTCGCCGTAGCGTTTCCCCGTCCCGCGCTCGCCCTGGACCAACTGGACGACTTCACCGTCCTGGACGTCGACCGCGGGGACGACCTCGAATTCCTCGAACATACCCGAACTGCGAGGGCGGGGAAGAAAAACGTCAACGTTCGGCGGCGCGCCACGCGATGGCACCGTGACTCGCTGCACGCGATGGCGTGACAATCCACGGACGGGACGACCCACGGACGGGACAGCATGACAATCAGCGGATGGGACGACCAACGGACACGGCGACGCGCGCCGTCACGGCGACCCCGATCACGCCGGGGTATCACCGGGTTCAAACCGGCTGCGGGCGTAGCCGGAGGCGATGGCTGCGCTCCTCCTCGCCGTCGGCGTGCTTGTCGCGGCGTTCGTCGGCTACAACATCGGCGGCTCCTCGACGGGCGTCGCGTTCGGGCCGGCGGTCGGTTCGAAGGTCGTGACGAAACTCGGCGCGGCCGTGCTCATGTCCGTCTTCGCCCTCCTCGGCGGGTGGACGATCGGCCGGAACGTCATCAGTACGATGGGCGGCGAGATCGTCCCGAGTTCGGAGTTCACGCTCCCCGCGAGCGTCGGCGTGCTCTTCTTCGTCGGCGTTGCGCTCCTCGTCTCGAATCGCTACGGCGTCCCGGCCTCGACGTCGATGACCGCCGTCGGCTCGATCGCCGGTCTCGGCGCGGCGACCGGCACCCTCCACATGGCGACAATGGGGCGCATCGTCTCCGCGTGGGTCGTCGCGCCCGTCCTCGCCTTCTGGATCTGCGCCGTCGTCGGCCGGTACGCCTACCCGTACCTGGACGCGTTCTTCCGCCTCGATGTCCCCGAAAAGGGGCTGCTCGTCTGGGACGATGCCGGCCCCATCGACTATCCGGTCGGGACGAACGAGAACGCGACCGCCCGGCAGTTCGTCGCCGCGTTCCTCGTCGTCGCCATCGGCTGTTACATGGCGTTCTCCGCGGGCGCGTCGAACGCCGCGAACGCCGTCGCACCGCTCGTCGGCGGCGGATACCTCTCCGCGAGCGTCGGCGTCCTCCTCGCCGGCGTCGCCATCGCCGTCGGCGCGTTCACGATCGCGCGACGGACGCTCGACACCGTCGGCAACGACCTCACTGACCTCCCGCTGCTCGCCGCGTTGGTCGTCGAGGTCGTCTCCGCGAGCCTCATCACCGCCCTCTCGGTGCTCGGAATACCGGCGAGCCTTGCTGTCTCTGCGACGATGTGCATCGTCGGCCTTGGGTGGGGGCGTGCGACACGGACGGTGCGGGCGAACGACGCCCTCCGCGGCGAAGAGAGCGCACCGATAGCGATGGGCTCGCTCGCGGAGGAGCAGGCGGACGATCCGCGTGACGTTCCCCGGATCGGCGAGGAGGACCCCGACGACCTCGCCGCCGCGGACCTTTTCGACCCCGCTGCCGTCGGCCGGGTCGTGATCCTCTGGGTGCTCACACCCTCGGTCGCGGCCGCGGCGTCCTTCGCCCTGTTCAGCCTCACGTCAGTCGTCCGGTAAGGACGCGACTCGCTACGCGAAACCGGCGGCGACTACGTGAAAACAGCAAGGCCTTTCATTACGGGCGAAAAATCTCACGGTGATGCCAACCGTCGAATACCTGAACTACGAAGTCGTCAGCGACCAGGGCTGGGACATTGACGACGACGACCTCTTCGAGAAGGCTGCGGACGCCGGGCTCGACGAGGAGGACTTCGGTGAGCTGGACGTTCCCGAAGGGAGTTACATCCTCGAGAGCGCGGAAGCACAGGGCTACGACTGGCCGTTCTCCTGCCGCGCCGGTGCGTGTGCGAACTGCGCGTCCATCATCAAGGAGGGCGAGATCGACATGGACATGCAGCAGATCCTCAGCGACGAGGAGGTCGAGGAGAAGAACGTGCGCCTGACCTGCATCGGGTCGCCGGCCACGGACGAGGTCCGGATCGTCTACAACGCAAAGCACCTCGACTACCTCCAGAACCGCGTCATCTAACGCGACCGCGGGCCGATCCGACGAACTTTCTTTCGTGACGCGCCGCCGCGTAGCGGCGCATCGGTATCGACGGTCGGCGGCGTCCCGGCTGCCCGCCGAAACTCCTTTGCCTCTCTCGCGCGCCCGTGTGGTCGTGTACGCGACCGTCCCCGACCTGCTCCGCCTGCTTGCCGTCCCCGCCTTCGCGTATGGGGCGTACCGGGACATCGAAACGCGTCGCGTCCCCGACCTGCTGTGGCCGCCGCTGTTGGTGCTCGGCGTCGTCTGCCTCGCGATCGAGGGGTGGAACGCCCTCCACGCACCCAACGCGTTCACGCTCCGTGCGTTCGCGCTTCGGACGGTCGTCAGCCTCCTCATCGTCGGCGGCCTCGGCGTGTTCTTCTACGTCGTCCCCGTCGGCTTCGGCGGCGCGGACGCGAAGGCACTCGTCACCATCAGCGTCCTCCTTCCGACCTACCCGACGTACTACTTCGACGGGTTCGTCCTCCCGCACGTCCCCACGACGATCCGCGTCTTCGCGCTCACCGTCCTCACGAACGCCCTCATTTTGGGGATGGCCTACCCGCTCTACCTGCTCTGCTCGAACGCCGCGCGCGGCGAGGTCGCGTCCGTGATGGCCGTCGGCAAGCGAGTGCCAGTCGAACGCCTCCCCGTCGAGCACGGCAGCCTCCTGGAGGACCGCGAGGGGACGCATTTCACCGGCGGCCTCGACCTCGACGCCCTCCGGATGTACTGTCGCTGGCGCGGCGTCACGCTCGCCGACCTCCGCGACGACCCGGAACTGCGCGACCCCGCGACGCTCCCCGCGGAGCCGAACGACCCGACTGACGGCATGGTGACGAAAGGCGACGGCGACGTGCGGACGGACGGCGGGACGACGACGAGCGCCGACGACACGATCGACACGGGCCGTGCCAGCGTCGACACCGATCGAGAGGGAAACCACGACGACCCGTGGGGGGCGGCGGCGTTCCTCGACGACATCGAGGGCTCGGCGTATGGAACGTCACCCGCGTCGCTCCGCGAGGGCCTCGATGTCGTCACCGAGCGCGAGGCAGTCTGGATCACCCCTGGGACGCCATTCTTCGTCACGCTCTGTCTCGGCCTGATCGTCGCGTTCACCTACGGCGACATCCTCTTCGCCGTCCTCGGCGCGTTCGGGTTGGTGTAGGCGAGCGCAACGGCCTTGAGCGACGCGCGAGAAGCGACGGTATGAGCACGCGCACGGGTGCGGCGTCCCGCTCGACCGCCGAGACCGACATCGACGTCACCGTCGACCTCGACGGCGACGGCGAGAGCACGGTCGAAACGGGCATCGGCTTCTTCGATCACATGCTCGAATCGTTCGCGAAACACGGGCTCTTCGACCTCACGGTGCGCTGTGACGGCGACCTCCACATCGACGACCACCACACCGTCGAGGACGTCGCCATCGTCCTCGGCGAGGCGGTACAGAACGCCCTCGGCGATAAGCGCGGGATCGTCCGCTACGCCGACCGGAAAGTGCCCCTCGACGAGGCCGTGGGGAGCGTCGTCCTCGACGTTTCGGGTCGGCCCTACTACGAGTTCGAGGGCGCGTTCAGCCAGGAGCGCATCGGCGAGTTCACCAGCGTCATGGCCGCGCACTTCTTCCAGTCGTTCGCCGAGCACGCCGGCCTCACACTCCACTGTTCGATCAGGGGCGAAAACGCCCACCACGAGGTCGAGGCGCTGTTCAAGGCGAACGCCCGCGCGCTCGACGACGCGACGCGGATCGACGAGCGCCGGAGTGACACGCCGAGCACGAAGGGCGAACTGTAGCGGGACGCCGACTGCGAGCGCCCCAGAGATGAACGCCGGTTTCAGGGCGTCCGCAAGCCCTGTGCGGTCTCCTCCAAATGTCCGTTCTCGACGGCGGCGTCAACGGCGGTCTTCACCTCCGCAGGCGAGAGGTCGTACGCGCCCGACGCGAGTTCGGCGAGGTCGGTGCGCGTCATCGCGTCCGGACGATTGCGGAGGAGGCGGACGAGTTGGGCGTAGCCGCGCGGACGGTCCGACGCGGGGCCAGTGTCGGTCTCGTCGACCTCGTCAGCGGCGTCAGCATCGTCAGCGGCGTCGGCCTCGTCAGCGGCGTCGGCCTCGTCAGCGGCGTCGGCCTCGTCAGTATTATCAGCGACTGATGCGGTGGCGTCGCTATCGACGTCCGCCGCGTCGCCGGCCTCACGGTCGTCTCCGCCGTCGGTTTCGTCGTCGAGTTCGACGTTGGGAACTGCGGGTTCGACGGTGACCGCGGGCGAGTGGGCATGATCCCCAGCGTCCGTACCGTCCGCGTCAAGCGCATCGAGCAGCGGGTCGACGACGCCCGCGAGGGTGTCGCGACAGGCCGCGCAGAGGACGAGACGGCGCGCGCCGCTCGGGGCCGTGTCGGGGACAACCTCGTAGACGCCGTCGGCCGGGTCCTCGCAGAAATCACAGCGGTCGAGTTCGCGCATACCGGTGCGTCGGCCGCGAGGGACTTAGTTGGTTGCGCCGAGCGCGATCACGCGTCCCGAGCGCCGTCGGGATCGATCTCGCCGGCGTCGAGGTCGGCCTCGACGTTTCGGGCGGCGCGAACCATGTTCTCGATCTTCTCGCGGGCAACGTTGCGCGGCAGGAGTTTGACGCCACAATCGGGGCTGATCGTGAGTCGCTCCGGCGGGACGACTTTCAGTCCCTCGCGGATGTTCGCCTCGATCTCGGCGACGGATTCAACGTCGGTCGTGTGGACGTCGACGACGCCGAGCGCGAGGTCGGGTTCGAACGCCCCGTCGGCGAAGACATCGATCTGCTCGTAGTCGTCGTTGGCGAGTTCGACGTCGAACTCGTCAATCGGGTAGTCGTTGATCTCGGGATAGATCCGCGAGTAGTCGCCGTAGCAGACGTGGAGGCCGACACGAACGTCGTCGGGGAGATCAGCGACGATACGTTCGAGGCACTCGCCGACGATGGCGTGGTCGTCGGGCGTCGTCGCGAGCGCGGGCTCGTCGATCTGGATGTAGCGAGCGCCGGCCGCGACGAGGCGCGAGAGCTCCTCGTTGACGAGGTCAGCGAGCTCGTAGGCGAGCGTCTCCTCGCTTCCGTATTCCTCGTCGAAGCTCCACGACGCGAGGGTGTAGGGGCCGGTGATCGGCACCTTGACCGGGCGCTGTGCGACATCGGTACTGAACTCGTACTCATCGAGGAGCCACGGTTCGTCGTAAGCGACCTCGGAGACGACGCTCGGTTTGTCGAAGTAGTTGTGTCCCCAGACCTTCACCGGGCCGTTGAACTCGTACCCCTCGATACGCTCGGCGAAGAACTCCACCATCTCCTCGCGGCGCATCTCGCCGTCGCAGACGACGTCGAGGCCGGTGTGTTCGTGCTCGTGCGTGATAGCGCGACTCGCGTCGCGAACGGCTTCGTCCCACGCGTCGGCGTCGAAGTCGGAGGAGTCGTCGTCGCGCAGGTCGCGCGCCCGATTCAGCCACGTCGGCTTCGGATACGAGCCGACGACGGTGGTGAGGAGGAAGTGGTCGTTCGGGTGGTCGGCGGGCCGGAAGCGCTCGCGGCCCGTCATTGTGCACCCCCCGCGGCCGCGGCGAGCGCATCCAGTTTCGCTTCGAACTTGCTCACCGGCAGATGGAACAGCCCCGTGTTCGGCGTCAGATACGCGGCCTTGACATCGGTCGCGGCACGCTCCTCGAATCGCCGTACCCGTTCGCGGATTGTCTCACGCCCTTCAATGAGCGTGTTCTGGCCGTCGACGACACCGAGGAGGACACGCGGTGGTGCGCCGTACTCCGCAACGAGGTCGCCCGCGGCGTCCGGGGCCGCGACGAGGTCGTAGCCGAGCCCATCCGCGCCGGTGTCGAGGAGGTGTCGATACAGGTCCTCGCCAGCCATTCCCCAGTACGTGTGGACGATCACCTCCGCATCGCTCGCGGCCGCGATGGTGTCGATAGCTTCGCTGATCCGTTCGTGCGCCGCTGCGTCCGGGGGATCCGTGGCGAGTCCCGGTTCGAGAAGGGTGAGCGTCTCGACGGCGTCGGGGAACGCGGCGACCTCGCCCGCGAGGAAGCCCGCGACCCCATCAAGCAATGCCGCGAACGAGCCGTAATGCTCGTCACTCGCGAGGCCGGCGAGCGAATACGGCCCCGGAAGCACCGCCTGGAGGTCGTCACAGCGCTCCGACGCGGCCGCCAGCTCGGCCGGCACGTCCCCGCTCGGCGTCAGCTCGCCGGTCACGATCGGCTCCCGATAGAAGTTGTTGTTGTCGTAGTAGCGGACGATCCCGCCCGTCCGGACGTTTTCGTGGATGCAGAGCGGATGGGCGAGCAGGTCGTCCCACCGCCCCTGGCCTTCGACGATCCGGTCGAGGCCGGCGTCGCGCTGACGGTCGATGTAGTGGTTTCGGGTCGCCGAGTACGCCTCCCGTACCGCCGGCTTCTCGTCGCCGTCGATGAGGTCGGATTTCTGGTGTCCCTTCAGCTCGGCGAGTCGCTCCCGCTGACCGTCCGGAAGCGGGAACAGACCGACCGTCGTCGCGGATTGCTCCATACACATCCTCGACGCGATGCTGATTGATAATAATTCCCCCGTTGCCTATTCCCACTAGTTATTTGTGTCTCGGCCGGGTTACCGGAGGGTATGAACCGACACGGGACGCGCGGGGACGCAAAAACGGTCTCCGGGGTCACCGAACCACGGACGCAGGCGGGGGCGCGCAAATGAGCCGCTCGCTCCGAACGGCCGGGGTGGAGCTCACACCGGACGTCCCGGCCGACTCCGTCGGTTCGCTCGCGGCCACGGCGGAGCGATCCGGGTTCGACCGCGTCTTCGTCTCCGCGCACTACAACAACCGCGACCCCTTCGTGGCGCTCTCGCGGGTGGCGGCCGCGACGGAGTCAATCCGCCTCGGTCCCGGAATCGTCAACCCGTACGAGACGCATCCAGTGGCCCTAGCTTCACGGATAGCGACTCTCGCGGAACGGAGCGGCGGCCGTACGCTCTTCGGACTCGGTGCCGGCGACGCTTCGACGCTCGCCGATCTCGGGATCAAGCACGACCGACCCCTTCGCCGCGTTCTGGAGACCATACGCGTCGCACGGGCGCTCTGGGACGGCGAGCGCGTCGATCACGACGGCACGTTTCGGGCGGTCGACGCGGCTCTCGACTACGACGCCGGCTCGACGCCGATCTACGTCGGTGCACAGGGACCCGATATGCTCCGCATGGCCGCGACGTACGCCGACGGCGTGCTCGTGAACGCCGCGCATCCAGACGACCTCGCGGCCGCGGTGGACCGGATCGACCTCGGTCTCGCCGACCGGTCTCCGGAGCGCGGGTCCTTCGACACCGTCGCGTTCGCGAGCGTCAGCATCGCCGACGACGCTGCCGAGGCACGCCGCGCCGCCCGCCCGCCCGTCGCATTCGTCACCGCCGGCGCGCCGCGTCCCATCCTCGATCGCCACGGGATCGACCCCGACAGGGCGGCCGCCATCGGCGACGCACTCGGTCGCGGCGCGTTCGATGACGCATTCGAGACCGTGTCGCCGGCGATGATCGACGCCTTTTGCATCGCCGGCGATCCGCCGGACGTCGAAGCCCGACTCCGCAATATCCTCGAATACGTCGATGGCGTCGTCGCCGCCGCACCACTCGGACCGGACCGGGCGAGCGCCATCGACCATCTGGGCACCGTGTTCGAGCGGGTGCGTGCGCCGTGACGCGCGGCGTCGCCGGGGACGCCCAGCTCGCGCTCCTCCTCGAGGTGGCCGCCGCCCCGAAGCCGGGAAACGTCGATCGCGAGCGCGACCACCACGACCTCCGCTTCGAGCAGTTCCTCGCCGGTGCCGTCGGTGCCCGTCCCGGCCTCGACGCTGCCGCCGCGGGCGCGCCGGTCGGTGAGGCGTTCGAGACCGCCGTCGCCGGCATGGCCGAGCGGGCGCGGGACAACACCCAGTTCGGCGCGCTCCTCCTCCTCACGCCGCTCGTCCGCGCAGCCGCGAGCGCCGACGAGGTGACGCGTGCGGCCGCCACGGACGTCACCGAGGCGACGACCGTGGACGACGCCGTCCAGTTCTACCGGGCGTTCGACCACACCGACGTCGGCGTCGCCGACCCCCCGGCGGAGCTCGCCGACCTCGACGTTCGGCGGGGAGCCGACGCGATCCCGGCCGTCCGATCACGGGGGCTCACCCTCTCGGCGGTCGTGACGGCCGGCGCGCCGACCGACGGCGTCGCCGACGAGTGGGCCAGCGGGTTCGAGCGGACGTTCGATGCCGCAGCCTCGCTGTGTGCGGGAACGGCGGCGCTCCCCGAGCGAATCGCCCGAACCTTCCTCGGCCTGCTCGCGGAGGCTCCCGACGGACACGTCGCCGCCCGACATGGGAGCGCCGTCGCCGAGCGCGTGCGCGAGCGCGCTGCGGCACTCGAAGACGCGGACCGCGCGACGATCGACGCGTGGGCCGACGAGCTCGTCGACGAGGGGATCAATCCGGGAACGACCGCCGACATCACCACCGCGGCGGTGTTCGTCGCACTCTCCCGCGGGGTCCGCGTATGACCGATTGGCCGGTTCCGCTGCGCGGCGTGACGGAGAGCATCATCACCACGGAGGGACCGAACGGGCGGTGGAACGCGGCGGCGCTCGGGCTTCACGCGGGCGACGTCGTCACCGCGGAGACCTGGGGCCACACGCGGACGCGCCGCAATTTTGAGCGGACGGGCGTCGGATACGTCCACTTCACCCGGGACGCGCGCCTCTTCGTCGAGGCCGCACTCGGCGTGCACGAAACCGACGAGCCGGCGCTCCCGAGCGCCGATGCACGAGTTCGCGTCGACGTGGAGCGCCGCGAGGCGGGGAAGCGCGACGGGACGCCGTGGGCGTCGTGGGCACTCCACCCTACGGCCGTCGCGGTCGACGAGGAGCGCGTCCCGCTCACGAACCGCGGATTCGCGGCCGTCGTCGAGGCGACGGTCGCGGCGTCACGGATCGGTGTCGAGGCCTACGACGACGACGTCCTCCGGCGTCGTCTGGACCACGCGACTGCGGTCGCGCGCCGGTGTGGCGGCCCGGCGGAGCACGACGCCATCGATCGCGTGCACGAGCACGTCGAGGGGGCGCGATCCGATGGGTGAGCGCGTCTCCGTCTCCACGGGCGCGCGACTCCACATGGGGTTCCTGAACCTCTCGCCCGAGCACGATCGGTTGTACGGGAGTCTCGGCGTCGCGCTCGCCGCACCCCGCGTGTCGGTCACGGCGACGGCGGCGGAGACGATCGACTGTCCGCGCGCGTTCGAGGAAGACGTGCGGCGGATGGTCGACCACCTCGGCGTCCCCGGCGCGCGCGTCGAGCTGAACGAGTCGCTCCCCCGGCACGTCGGTCTCGGGAGCGGAACCGCGACCGTACTCACGATGACCGCGGCCATCGCCCGCGCGTACGACGCGCAACCGTGCATCCGGGAGTGTGCGCCCGCCCTCGGCCGCGGTCGCCGGAGCGGCATCGGCGTCGCGGCTATCGAGAACGGTGGCTTCGTCCTCGACGCCGGCCGCCCGACGCCGGCCTGCGGCACACCCACGGGGACGGCGACGGACGGGGAGGACGGGACGTGGACGGTCCCGCCAGTCGTCACCCGCCACACCATCCCGCCGGCGTGGCGGTTCGTGCTCGTCGTTCCGGCGGCCGACCCCGGTCGCTGTGGCGACACGGAGCAAAAGAGTATGCGCGCGGCGATCGGCGACGCCGACCCGGACGTCTCGGATCGGATCGCCGGCCTCGTCACGCGTCGTGTCCTCCCGGCGATCGAAGCGGGCGACGAGGCGGCGTTCGGCGACGCCGTGACAGAGATCGGGCGACTCAACGGGACGTGGTACGCCGACGAACAGGACGGTGTCTACCGCGCACCCGTCGACACGCTCGTCGACACCCTGCTGGCGGACGACGCGATCACCGGGGCCGGCCAGTCCTCCTGGGGGCCGGTCGCGTACGGCATCACAACCATCGAGGAAGCGGACGCGGCGCGCGCCGCCGGCGAGCGAGCGCTCGACAGTGCCGGTGTCGCCGGTGAGATCCGGGTCGTCGCCCCGCGGAATCGCGACTCTCTCACCTACCACGAGTGAGAACGCGAGGGCTGTCGGCCCGCTCGACTCGGCCACGACCGAACAGCGCCGGCGATAGGCGCGAGCGCGGCCGGCACGCTGACGTTTTTGCGCACGGCGCGCGGAGAACGGGATATGCCCGAGATCCCCGAGACGATGGACGCACAGGTGCTCCGTGAGCACGGCGACCCCGACGTTTTCGAGGCCGCCACCCTCAACGTCCCCGAGGTCGACGCGAACGAGGTGCTCGTCGAGGTGGCGGCGACGAGCGTCAACCCCGTGGACACGAAGATCCGCAGCGGGTTCGCGAGCGACCTCTGTCCCGACTCCCCCGCCGTCCTGCACGGCGACCTCGCTGGCGAAGTGGTGCAGGTCGGCGACGGCGTCGACGAGTTCGCCGTCGGCGACGAGGTGTACGGCTGTCCGGGCGGTATCGCGGGCACTACCGGCGCGCTCGCCGAGTACGCGGCCGCCGACGCCGCGACGCTCGCGCACAAGCCCGAGTCGCTCACGATGCGCGAGGCCGCCGCGCTCCCGCTCGTGTCCATCACCGCGTGGGACGGCCTCGTGACGCGCGCGGACGTCTCGCCGGGCGAATCCGTCCTCGTCCACGGCGGGACCGGTGGCGTCGGCCACATCGGCGTCCAACTCGCGAGCCTCGAAGGCGGCGTCGTTCACGCAACCGCCTCGACGGACGAGAAGCGCGCGCTCGCCGAGGACCTCGGGGCAGACCACGCCTTCGACTATCGGCGTGACGTCGAGGAGTACGTCGCTGCGTACACGGACGGCGAGGGCTTCGAGGTCGTCTTCGACACGGTCGGTGCGGGCGCGGACAACCTCGGAAACGACTTCGCCGCGGCGGGCGTGAAGGGGCGCGTCGTCACCACCGTCTCGCGCGGCGAGGCGGACCTCGACCCCGTCCACTCGAAGGGGCTGAGCGTCGACACCGTCTTCATGCTCCTGCCCCTCATCCACGACGACCACGCCGGCCGCCTGCGCCACGGCGAGATCCTCGATCGCGTCGCCACGCTCGTCGATCAGGGCGACGTGGTTCCGCACCTCGACGACACCGACTACGGGCTCGAAGAGGTAAACGAGGCCCACCGTCGTCTCGAATCCGGCGACCACGTCGGCAAGATCGCGATCCGGGTCAAGGACTAAGCGCTTCGCGCCCGCGGACACCCGTATGCCCACGTTCGACCCCGACCGCACCGCGCTGATCGTCGTCGACATGCAGAACGGCTTTTGCCACCCTGAGGGCAGCCTCTACGCGCCCCCGAGCGAGGAGGCGATCGCCCCCTGCGTCGACCTCGTCGAGCGCGCCCGCGACGCCGGCGCGAGCGTGCTCTACACCCGCGACGTCCACCCCGAGGGCCAGTTCGAGGGGAACCACGCGTACGACGAGTTCGCGCGCTGGGGCGAGCACGCCATTGAGGGGTCGTGGGACGCCGAGATAGTCGAAGAACTCCCCGACGCCGATCACGTCGTCGAGAAACACACATACGACGCGTTCCACGAGACGGGGCTTGAGGGGCATCTCGACGCCCACGGGATCGACGACCTCGTCTTCTGTGGGACGCTTGCGAACGTCTGCGTGCTTCACACGGCCGCGAGCGCCGGCCTCCGGGATTACGGGACGGTGATTGTTGAGGACGCGCTGGGGTACATCGAGGAGGAACACAGGAAGTACGCGACCGAGCACGCCGCGTGGCTGTTCGGCGAGACGACGACGCGCGAGGCGCTGACGTTCTAGACGTCCTGGTCGGGCGGCGTCGTGACGTTCGCGCGTCCAACGGCGTAGAGGGCAGCGACGAGCGAGAGCAAGAGGAGGGCGTATCCCGCGGCCGCGATCGTCGCCTCCGTCGGCGTGCCGTAGTCGCCCGAGTGGAAGCTGATGATCTTCCGCGCGACGGCGATGAGCCCCGCAGCGATGACGATACGGATGACGCTCTGCTCTTGGGCGTACGCGACGACCGTCTGGAAGATCTCGACGATGATGAAGAGGAGGAGGATCTCGTCGATCAGCCCGACGATCGCGGACGTATCGGTGATCGCGCCCGTGCGGACGAGCGTGACGATCTGGAGGAGGAAGTCGAAGACGCCGACCGCAAAGAGCCCGACGAGCACGAAGGCAGCGACGACTTCGAGATAGCGCATCAGCCGCTCGGAGATGTCCACGAAGTCCTCGATGTCGGGCGTGTTCGACGCGTCCATCACGCGGATCGTTGGCCCGGAGACGGATAAAGCGTCACGCTCGAGGGCGAGAGCCGAGCGCGCGGACCGCGAGCGTCCCGTCAGCTTTAGGCGCGCGAGCGCCGACGCCCCGGTATGCGCGTGATACGCGACGCGACACTCGCGGACGGCCGGGTCCGCGACGTCCGCCTCGACGGCGAGCAGATCGACGCGGTCGGCGTCGGCCTCGACGGGACGGTGTCCATCGACGCCGACGAACGACTCCTCCTGCCCGGCGCGATCGACGCCCACGTCCACTTCCGCCAACCCGGCGCGAGTCAGAAGGAGACGTGGGCGACCGGGAGCCGCTCGGCCGCGGCGGGCGGCGTCACGACCGTCGTCGACCAGCCGAACACCGACCCGCCGACCACGACGGGCGACGCCTACGACGGAAAAGAGGAGTTCGCCGCTGACTCGCTCGTCGACTACGGCATCAACGGCGGCGTCACCGAGGACTGGGAGCCCGAAACGCTGTTCGAGCGGCCGCTGTTCGCGCTCGGCGAGGTCTTTTTGGCCGATTCGACGGGCGAGATGGGGATCGGTGCCGACCTGTTCGCGGACGCGGTCGAACGCGCCGCCGACGCGGGCGTGCCCGTCACCGTCCACGCGGAGGACGCGACGCTGTTCGACGAGAGCGTGCTGCCGCGCAGCACGGAGAACGCGAACGAGGAGGACGACGACCCGCGAGCGGAGGCGACGGCACGCGAGGACGCCGACGCGTGGAGCGCCTACCGGCGTGCGGAGGCCGAGATCGTCGCCGCCGAGCGGACCGCGGACGTCGCCGCCGACACCGATGCGCAAGTCCACCTCGCGCACACCTCGACGCCCGAGGCAGTCGACATCGCCGCCGACGCCGGTCTCACCTGCGAGGCGACGCCACACCACCTCCTCCTCTCGCGCGACGACTACGACGACCTCGGGACGTTCGGGCGGATGAACCCGCCGCTCAGAAGCGAGAACCGCCGCGCCGAGCTGTTCGATCGCCTCGTCGACGGGACGCTCGACATCGTCGCCACCGACCACGCCCCCCACACGCGCGCCGAGAAGGACGCGGACATCTGGAACGCGCCCTCCGGCGTGCCGGGCGTCGAGACGATGGTGCCGCTCCTCCTCGGGGCGACACGCCACACGGACCTCACGACCGAGCGCGTCCGGGACGTGACGGCGCGCAACCCCGCCGAGCTGTTCGGCCTCGACGGGAAGGGCCGGATCGCGCCGGGGTACGACGCCGACCTCGCGCTCTACGATACCACCGAGGTCGCGACGGTCGACGGCGACGACCTCCACTCGAAATGCGGGTGGACGCCGTTCGCCGGCTTCGAGGGCGTCTTCCCCGTCTGGACGATGCGCCGCGGCGAGCGGGTGTGGGACGCCCCCGACGGGGTGTTCGGGGAGCCGAACGGGAAAAACGTCCGCGAGCGCTCACCGTAACGGACGGTCGCGGAACGGCGAAACGGCGTTCTGGAGCCCGAACGTTCAACCGCCGGCCGCCCGACGGATCGGTATGCCCGATTCGACGCCGGCCGCCCTCCGCACGGCGGCGCTGGAGACGATCGCGGTCGTCCGCGAGCGTAACCTCCCGTTCGTCGCGGGCGCGATCGCGTACGCGGCGTTCGTCTCGCTCGTCCCGCTGCTCGTGCTCGTCTTCGCGATCACGGCCGCGCTGCGCGGGCCGGCTGCCGCGGACGCCGTCGTCGCCGCCCTCCAGGGGTTCCTCTCACCGAACGCCGCCGACCTCTTGCGCGGAGCGCTGACGAACCGGACCGGCGCGTTCGGCACGTCGCTGCTCGGCGTCGGCCTGCTCGCATGGAGCGCGCTCAAGGTCTTCCGCGGGCTGAACACCGCGTTCGCGGTCGTCTACGGTGAGAACGACGCCGGCTTCGTCGACGCGATCCGGGACGGCCTCGTCGCGATCGGCTGTCTCGCGGTCGCTGCCGTCGGCCTCGTGGGCGTCGGGGCGGCGCTCGCGCTCGTCGTCGATCGCCTCCTACTCGACCTGCTGGGTCCCGTCTTCCTGCTCGTCGGGCTAACGGTGGCGTTCCTGCCGCTCTACTACGTCCTCCCGGACACGGCGGTAACACCGCGCGAGGTCGTTCCGGGTGCGTTCGTCGCCGCGACCGGGTGGCTGGCCTTCGGCGCGGTCTTCCGCGCCTACGTCGCCTACGCCGGTGACAGTCAGGCCTACGGCGTCCTCGGCGGCGTCATGCTGTTGCTCACATGGCTCTACGTCGCCGCGCTCCTGGTGCTCGTCGGCGCGGTCGTGAACGCCGTCCTCGGCGGGCGGCTCGTCAAAGGGGAGGACGCGGTTGGCGACGACGACTGACGGTCAGTCGTCGGCCTCGCTCATCTCGTGGCCGCAGTTCGGACACGTCGCCTCGGAGTGGCGCAGTTCATCGCTGGCCTCACGAACGTCGCGCATGACGTCCGAGATGCGGTCCTCGGCGTCCAGTTCCTCCTCGACGGAGAGTTCGACGCCCTCGACTTCGAGGAGGAACTTCGCCACCTCCGTCGATTCGTACATCAGGTCGTCGAGCTCGTCGGCCGTGAAGAAGTCACTCATCGCGCCGTAGAGGAACGTCGCACCCGCTTTCGTCACTTTCTCCTCGAACGCCGCGCGGGCCTGATTGACCGCCTGTGGCGTGTACGTGTCCGTCATGAACGGGACGAGTTCGGGGAGGTTCTTACCGATCTTCGTCATCTCGACGCCCGTCTCCGTGCGGAAGTCCGCACAGAGGCGCGCGATCGCCCACTCGCGGGCCGTGATGTACGTCCGCTCGCGGAGGAAGTCGTTGACGCGCTCGTACTGCGCGCCGTCGACCTTCTTGAACCGATCGTACTTTTGGACGTCGTCAGGCACGCCGGGCGTCGGGTCGTCGTTCGTCAGGTCGTCATCCGTCGTACTACTGTCGGCCGTCTCACCATCTATCGGTTCGTCGTCCGCGATCTCGGCGTTCACCGCGTCGTCCCCGCCCGCATCGGCCCCACCGACGTCGCCCTGCTCAGTCATACCTGCCCTACCCGAGAAACGGCCAAAAGCATGTCGCCGGCCCTCGCGGCCGCTCCGGGGTTTCGACGCGCTTTTAGGTCGCGCAGCCGCGAATACGCGTATGGCTACGTTCAACGTCGTGGTCGCCGACCCCGCGGAGGGGACGGCGTACCCCGTCGAAGTCGAGGGACAGGACGCGAATCGCTTCATCGGTCGGAATATCGGCGACGAGGTCGACGGCGACGCCGTTGGACTGACCGGCTGCACGCTCGAGATCACCGGCGGCTCCGACGAGGCCGGCCGTCCGATGCGCGGCGACGTCTCCGGGCCCGATGTTGAGAGCGTCCTCGTCAAAAACGAGAGCGTCGGCTACAACCCCGAGCGCGACGGCGAGCGCCGTCGTATCAGCATCCGCGGGAGCGAGGTCTCCGACGCCACCGTCCAGATCAACGCGAAGGTCACGGAGAGCGGTGACGAGTCCGTCGCATCCGTCCTCGGCGACGAGGAGGAAGAGGCCGCGGACGACGAAGCCGACGAGTGATAGCCTTCCACGACTAACGTCCTGTCTCTTACCCACAACTCCTATCGCTGTAGTTCGCCGAGAAAGAGGCCAAGAT
>NZ_BAAABL010000034.1:0-51966 GCF_039520965.1 Halarchaeum salinum | reverse complement strand
TGAGTTTCGCAGGCTCGTGGATCGAAAATCACCTCGACGGATTCATTCAGAAGTTGCGTTAGTCACTATGCCGCCGCGTTACTCCCACAGTGCCCGGCCGCCCGCAGGGTCAACGTCGCGCGTCAGGTAGTCGTCGAAGGTCCGGCAGTAGAGTTCGCCGTCGAACACCGTCGCGCGTTCGAGCGCACCCGCGACGGACTGCCCGGAGGGCCGCGAGAGAACGACGTGCGCCGAGATCGCGGGCTCGTCGTCCCGCAGCGCGATCGTCCCCGTACACGACGCGACTTCAAGCGGTTCGTCGTAACGGACCGTCTCGTACGCGAAGGCGTCCTGGTCGTAGTACGCGAGTTCGGCGTCCTCGACCGCGCCCGTCGCGTGGAACCAGCCGGCCTCGACGTCGGCCGCGGCGGCGAAGGACTCGATCTCGGCGATCCACTCCGCGCCGTGCTCGAAGCGGACCGCGAACTCGCGCTCGCCCGTGACTTCCCGTGCGTCCATGGGCGTGGATCACGGGCGGGCGAGAAAAAGGGCGTGGCTATCGCATCTCGTGGAGCGTCGCCGCCTCCGCGGAGGGGGTGGCGAGCCAAGCCCCGTCGCGTTCGACGTCGGCGATGACGTACCGCTCCACGCCGCCGTCCTCGTCGACGGCGGCCATGACCTCACCGGCGCTCCCGTCAGCGCTCGGCACGACGGTCGTATCGGATGCCATGTCATCTGATACGAGGAGGTAGCACCTACTTAACACCATCGATGGTTATTCGGGAGTATCGTACATTTATGCCAGAAACGTGGACGTATGAGTGGGTATGTCGGGTAGAAATAGGAGTTCTATCTGAATGTGTATCCGAATGGGACGAACGTATATCGAAACTCCCAGAATACCGAATGAACGACCATTTAGGATTGGTGGCCAGCCGGCTCCGACACCGTGTGGTGGCACGCGATCCATCCGCGGACCAGTGCCTGCACTACCGCCGCACTACCGCCTACCGCACCGCACAATCGCTATCTCACCGCTGGTGTCTCCCGTCTAACCCCTCTCATGGGGTTGGACGGGGAGACACGGTGCGTAGCCTACAAATGGACCCGCGTTCTAATCCGCGCCATGAAAGTCGCCGACGTGATGACACCGCGAGCGGACGTAGTCACCGTCTCGCTCCCGGGGACCCGCGACGACGTGTTGGAGTACCTCCAAGAGCGCCACTTCTCGGCCGTCCCCGTCGTGAAAGGCGAGGGCGACGAGGAGGTCTACCGGGGGCTGATCTCCCGTACGGACCTGATCGAGGATCCCGACGAGGACCAGCTCGCGATGTTGCTGCGCGAGGTCCCCACCACCACCGGCGACACCGACATCGTCGAGGCCGGCCGCCTGATGGTCGCGGAGGGCGCGCGCCGCGTGCCTGTCGTCGACGGTGAGGCGCTCGCCGGCATCGTCACCGTCACCGACGTCGTGCGCGCCATCGCGGACGGCGACGTGGCGGGCAACGCGACCTGCGGCGACCTCGCACGCCGCGACGTGAACACGACGTACGCCGGCACGCCGCTCCCCGTCGCGGAGCGCGAAATCGCCCACGCGCGCGTCCCGTACACGATCGTCCTCGACGACGACGCCGATATGGCGGGCGTCCTCACCGAACCCGACATCATCGACGTCGCACGCGTCGTCGAGGGTGAGGCCGACATCGGCGCGGGCGTCGCCGGCGAGGACGACGAGTGGAAGTGGGAGGGAATCAAGGCCACCGGCAATCGCTACTTCCCGACGCGGAACGTCGAGATCCCGAGCGGGCCCGTCCGGGAGTTCATGACGGCCGACCCGGTGACGCTGACCAAGCGCCGCACGACGCAGGAGGCCGCCCGCCGGATGCTCGAACACGACGTCGAGCAGCTCCCGCTCGTCAGCGGCGACGACCTCGCCGGCATCGTCCGGGACGTCGATCTCGTCGCCTCGCTATGACCGACCTCGTCGAACTCGCCAAGCGCCGCGGGTTCTTCTTCCAGTCGAGCGAGGCCTACGGCGGCGTCTCCGGCTTTTATACGTACGGCCCCCAGGGCGCGTCGCTGAAGGAGCACGTCGAGGAGACGTGGCGCGAACGCTTCGCCGTCGCGGAGGGCCACATGCAGATCGACGCCCCGACCGTCATGCCCGAGCCCGTCTTCGAGGCCTCCGGCCACCTCGACGGCTTCGACGACATGCTCGTCGAGTGCGCGTCGTGCAACGAGAGCCACCGCGCCGACCACCTCATCGAGGGCGCGACGGACATCGAGGAAGCGGAAAGCCTCCCGACGGACGAGGTCGCGGCACTCCTCGACGCCCACGACATCGACTGTCCCACCTGTGGCGCGCCGCTCGCCGGCCAGCCGGTCGATGAGTTCAACCTCATGTTCGAGACGAACATCGGGCCCGGCACGAGTCAGACCGGCTACCTCCGCCCGGAGACCGCACAGGGCATCTTCGTGGAGTTCCCGCGCCTGAAGGAGTACGCCCGCGGGCAGCTCCCCTTCGGCGTCACGCAGGTCGGGAAGTCCTATCGGAACGAGATCAGCCCGCGGAACGCCCTCGTCCGCACGCGGGAGTTCACGCAGGCCGAGCTCGAACTGTTCGTCGATCCCGACGACGAGGGCCCGGACGTCTCGGCGGTCGCGGACGTCGAGGTGACGCTCTACCCCGCTGAGAACCAGCCCGACGGAGACTACGTCGAGACGACCGTCGGCGACGCCGTCACGGAGGGGATCGTCGACCCGTGGGTCGCCTACTACCTCGGCGTCGCCACGGAGTGGTACGAGACGATCGGCGTCGACTTCGAGCGCTTCCGCTATCGCCAACACCAGCCGGGCGAGCGCGCCCACTACGCGAGCGACTGCTGGGACGCCGAGGCGGACGTCTCCGCGGCAGGCGAGGAGCCCGACTGGATCGAGATTGCGGGCTACGCCTACCGGGGCGACTACGACCTCACGAAACACGACGAGCACGCCGACGATACGTTCACCGTCTTCAAGCAGTACGACGAGCCGAAGACGGTCGAGCGCGCGAGCGTCGACCCCGACATGTCGTATCTCGGCCCCGAGTTCGGCGGGGCCGCCGCCGACGTCGCTGACGCCCTCGCGACGCTCGCGGAACGCGATCGTGCGGCCTTCGAGGACGAGGAGGTCACCGTCACGGTCGACGGCGAGGAGTACACCGTTCCGACCGAGAAAACCGGCTTCGAGTTCGCCGAGGAGACCGAGGCGGGCCGACACGTCACGCCGCACGTCGTCGAACCCTCGATCGGCATCGACCGCACCGTCTACACGGTGCTCGCGCACGCCTACGACGAGGACGAGGTCGACGAGGGCGAACGCACCGTCCTCCGCCTCGACACGAGCGTCGCGCCGACCGGCGTCGCCGTCTTCCCGCTGATGGACAAGGACGGGATGGGCGAGCGCGCCCGCGACATCGCCGCCGACCTCCGCGCGGCGGGGTACGACGTCACCTACGACGACTCGGGGAACATCGGGCGGCGCTACCGCCGGCAGGACGAGATCGGGACGCCGTTCTGCGTCACCGTCGACTACGAGAGCGTCGAGGACGACCCCGAGACCGTGACGCTGCGCGAGCGTGACAGCACCGAGCAGGTCCGCGTCGCGAGCGACGACCTCGAGTCCATCCTCGCCGACCTCCGCGCGGGCGAGACGACCTTCGACGACCTGTAAATGCCCGAGCTCGGGCGGCGCGCGATCCACGCGCTCGGTGCGTGCATCCCGCTCGCGTGGCTCCTCAGCCTCGCGCCGTGGCGCTGGGTCGAGTGGGTCCTCGTCGGCGGGCTCGCCCTCGGTGCCGCCCTCGAATACCTACGGCTCTCGGGACGCGCGCAGTGGGCGGTGTACGACCGACTCACCCGCGAGTACGAGCAGGAGAACCTCGCGGGCTACTTCCTCTACGCCGTCGGGATGGCGGTCACGGGCCTCGCCTTCCCGCCGTCGGTCGCCGCGCCCGCGATGCTGATGCTCGCGTTCGCCGATCCCCTGAGCGGACTGCTCTACACCGGCGGGATCGGTCGCAAGCCCGTCGCGGTCATGGCCGCGACGTTCTGCCTCTGTCTCGTCCTCGCCGTGACGGCTGGAATGGCGCTCCTCCCCGGCGTGCTCGGCGCGCTCGGCGCGACGCTCGCCGACGGGATGACGCCGACGGTCCGGGGACATGTGATCGACGACAACCTCACCATCCCGGTTGTGGCGGCGAGCGCGATGTGGGTCGGCCTACGGATCGTCTGATCAGCCACAAGGAGTTTCCCGCGGGCGGCCGTGTTCCGAACACTATGACGCCGATCGAGTGGGCGGTCGTGCTCGTCGTCGCGCTCGTGATCGTCGCGGCAGTGCTCTATCTCGTGGACAACGAGACGCTGCTCGAACTCGTGACCGAGGTCGTAGACTGAGTTGAGCGACCGCGGGACTTTATAGCGTGACGCGCCCAGATACGTCCGTGGCAGCCAGCGACCGGGACGCGGACGCAGACGCGGAGTACCTCCGTTTCTTCCCGAAGCCGTCGCCGTACGAGAACCAGCGGGAGGCGATGGACCGCATCCGGGACGCGCTCGACGACAAGCGCGACGTGCTCTTCGAGGGAGCCTGTGGCACGGGCAAGACGCTCGCGTCGCTCGCGCCCGCGCTCGATCACGCCCGCGAGGAGGACAAGACGGTCGTCATCACGACGAACGTTCATCAGCAGATGCGCCAGTTCGTCCGCGACGCCCGCGAGATCCACGACGGCGAACCCATCCGCGCCGTCGTCTTCCGCGGCAAGGGGTCGATGTGTCACATCGACGTCGACTACCAGGAGTGTCAGGTGCTCCGGGACAACACCTACGAACTCGCCGACACGGAGCGCGACAAGCGCCAGCTCGAACGCCAACAGGAGGAGCTGTTGGACGCCGCACGCGAGGGCGACGACGACGCCGCGGAGGCCCGGAGCGCGATCGTGGACGAGCTCGAAGCGCTCGACGACGAACTCGACGTCCTCCGCGAGCAGAACGTCTGCGAGCGCTACTACGAGAACATCACGACGGACACCGACGAGTTCGTCTCGTGGCTCTACGACGACGTGCGGACGCCCGACGACGTCTACGACTACGCCGAGGAGCACGGCCTCTGTGGCTACGAGCTCCTGAAGGACGCGATGGAGGGCGTCGACCTCGCCGTCTGCAACTACCACCACCTCCTGGATCCGGGGATCCGCGCGCAGTTCTTCCGGTGGTTGGACCGGGATCCCGAGGACGTCGTCGTCGTCTTCGACGAGGCGCACAACGTCGAGGACGCCGCACGCGACCACGCCTCGCAGGCGCTCACGGAGCAGACGCTCGACGAAGCGATGTCCGAGCTCGCGGGCGAGACGGAGACGGACGCCCGAGCGGAGTACGCGGAAAACGTCCTCGGGGCGTTCCGCGACGCGCTCGTCGAGACGTACGAGGGCGGGATCGGCCCGCACGGCGATGGCCCGCGGTCGTTCGACGCCGTCGGCGAGAACTGGGCGGACGTCCCGGTCGCGAACGACGACAAACGCGACGACCTGACGCTCGCGTTCCTGCAGGCCTACGAGGGGCGCGGGATCGGGAAGGACGTCGACGCCGCGATCTCGCTCGGCGAGGACCTGGACGAGGCCTACGAGGACGCCTACCGGAACGGGGAGGCGACGACGCGCGCGGAGTGCCAAACCCTCCAAGCCGCGACGTTCGTGGACGCCTATCTCACCGACGGCGACGCGCTCGGACAGTATCCGACGGCGGCGGTACGCCGCGACGGAGGGACGGACGAGGTGTATGGCCGCGCGGAGCTCTACACCTGCATCCCGCGCGACGTCACGTCGGAGCTCTTCGACGCCGTGCACGCGAGCGTGTTGATGTCGGCGACGCTCCGGCCGTTCGACGTCACGGGCGAACTGCTCGGGCTGGAGGATCCGATGACGATGGCCTACGGGCTGGATTTTCCCGAGAAGCGCCGCCGGACGTTCGCGGTCGACACCGAACCGCTGTTCTCCTCGAACCGCGACGATCCCGATGTCCAGGAGGAGGTAGCGGGCGTGCTCGCGGACGCCGCGGAGTTCACCGCCGGGAGCAGCCTGTTCTTCTTCCCGAGCTACGGCGAGGCCGAACGCTACCACGGCCTCCTCGAACACCGCACGGGCGGGACGTGCTACCTCGATCGGCCCGGCGAACCGGCCGACGAGTTGCGCGAACGCTTCGTCGCGGACGACGACGCGGTGCTGTTCACCTCGCTCTGGGGGACGCTCGCGGAGGGCGTGAGCTTCGACGGCGACGACGCGCGGACGGTGGCGGTCGTCGGCGTCCCCTATCCCCGCCTCGATGCCCGCGCGGAGGCCGTCCAGGACGCCTACGACGAGGCGTTCGCGGAGCCGGATGCGGGGTGGAAATACGGCGTCGAGATCCCGACGGTCCGGAAGACGCGACAGGCCCTCGGACGCGTCATCCGCTCGCCGGACGACTACGGCGTCCGGATGCTCGTGGATCGACGCTACACCGCGGAGTCACGCACGCGGATGCGCAAGTACAGCGTCAACGACAGTTTCCCCGCCGAGGAGCGCGCGGAGATGGTCGACATCGACCCTGCAAAGTTGAAGTTCGCCGTGCTGAACTTCTACGGCGACATGGACGCGTGGGGCCCCGAGGGGCCGCCCACGCCGTGATCACCCCTCGACGCGCGCTTCTTCGCCCGCGAGCAACTCGATCACCTGCATGACGCCGGAATTGTCGTCGCGGCCCATCCCGTTCGCGCACATGCTCTTGTAGAGTTCGTGGGCGAGTTCGGTGAGCGGCATCGGCGCGGCGTACGTCTCGCCGGCGTCGGTGGCGATCCGGAGGTCCTTGTACTGGTAGTCGGCGAAGAAGCCGGGGTCGAAGTCGCCGCGGATCATGTCGGGCGCGCGGTTGTCGAGCGCCCAACAGCCCGCGGCACCGCCGCTGATCGCGTCGACGACGGCGCCGAGGTTCGCGCCGGCCTTCTGCGCGAAGACGAGCGCCTCGCTGACGCCGACCATCTGGGCGGCGACGACGATCTGGTTACAGGCCTTCGTCGTCTGGCCGGCACCGCTCGGCCCGCAGTGGGTGACTGTCTCGCCCGTCGCCTCGAAGAATTCGGCGCAGGCCTCGAAGACGGCGGGGTCGCCGCCGACCATAATCGAGAGCGTCGCGTCGATCGCACCCTCCTCACCGCCGCTGATCGGGGCGTCGAGCATGTCCACGCCGGCGTCGGCGAGGTCCGCGGCAAGTTCCGCCGTCGCGACGGGGTTGATCGTCGAGTGGTCGACGTAGACGTCGCCCTCGTCAAAGCCGGCGAGGAGGCCGTCGTCACCGCGGACGACCGACTCGACGGCGGGCGTGTCGGGGAGACAGGTGAAGACGACTTCGGTGCGTTCGGCCACCTCGCGGGGGGTGTCCGCGACATCGCCGCCGCGCTCGCGGAGCGTCGCTTCGGGCTCGTCCGAGCGGTTGTGGCCGACGACGTCGTAGCCGGCGTCGAGGAGGTTAGTCGCCATCGGGAGACCCATGATACCGAGACCGACGAAACCGATCGTTCGTGGCATACATCGTGCATCGGGAAGCGGTACCAAAACCGTACGGGTCCAACGAGGGGTCGGCGTCCGTGGGGGAAGCGCCGGTCTCGGCGTCTCGGGGTCGCGCTACGCCGGCAGGCGCACGGCCTCGATGCGCTCGCCGTGGCGGGCGTCGTAGAACTCGAGTTCGGAGACGGTCCACGTCACGGGCTCGAACTCGTGGCCCCGGACGCGCTCGACGGCGCGAGCGTCGCCGTCGCGGGCGAGGGTGACGTGCGGGACGTAGTCGTCGCCTTCGAGGCCATCGACGGCACCGAGGTCGGCGACGAGCTGTCGGTGGACGCGTTCGAGGCCGGGGCTCTCGACGGCGAGGTAGACGAGCGGGCCGGGGCCACGGGCCGGGTTCTCGAAGACGCCGACGTCGCTGATCCGGGCCTCGAAAGCGGGCGCACCACGGAGGGCGGCCTTCGCCTCGCGGGCGGCGCGGAGGTATTCGCGGCGGTCGGCGGCGTCGAGGCGCTTGACGACGAGTGTCGCGTCGCGCGACTCGCGGACGCGCTCGAAGCCGGTCAGGAGCGGGCGGAGCTCGCGGAACAGCTCGCGAACCACGGGCGGAAGGGGGACGCCGACGCTGTACACGAGCGGATCGGAGGGGAGGCGTGCGTATCCGCCTTTCCGTCCGTGGTTCGATATACCATACCAGTCAAGCGTTGCGGTCTCGAAAGGGATTAATACGCCCGCCGAGCAAGACGAGGACAACGATGTCACGGCCTGCCGCCGACACGGTCGCCTTCTCTTCGAGCGGCGCGGCCGGCCGACGTCGACGACGACCGGGGTCCTTCTAGACCCCTCTCATCCTCCTCCCACGGCGTTCGAGGTTCGACCCGCGAACCCCCGCGTATCGTCGATAACTACACACACTCACCACACCACACACATCATGTCCGACACCGAAACCGTCGCGCTCGCCTTCTCCGGCGGGCTCGACACGACCGTCTGCGTCCCGCTGCTGAAAGAGGAGTACGGCTACGACGACGTCATCGGCGTCACCGTCGACGTCGGCCAGCCCGAAGAGGAGTTCGAGGAGGCCTACGAGACCGCCGAGGCGCTCGGGCTCGAACACTACGTCGTCGATGCGACCGAGGAGTTCGCCGAGGTCTGCTTCGACGCGGTCGGCGCGAACGCCGACTACGAGGGCTACCCGCTCGGCACGGCGCTCGCGCGCCCCGTCATCGCCAACGCGATCCTCGACGTCGCCGAAGAGCAGGGCTGTACGGGCCTCGCGCACGGCTGCACGGGGAAGGGGAACGACCAACTGCGTTTCGAGGCCGTCTGGCGCGCGACCGACATGGAAGTCATCGCGCCGGTCCGCGAGATGGGCCTCACGCGCGAGTGGGAGATCGAGTACGCCGACGAGAAGGACCTGCCCGTCGAGGCCGGCGACGGCGGCATGTGGTCGATCGACACGAACCTCTGGAGTCGCTCCGTCGAGGGCGGCGAGCTCGAGGACCCGAGTTACGTCCCGCCGGAGGACATCTACGAGTGGACGAGTCAGCCGAGTGACGAAACCGAACTCGTCGAAATCGAGTTCGAGGCGGGCGTCCCGGTCGCGGTCGACGGCGAGGCGATGGAACCCGTCGCGCTCATCGAGCACCTGAACGAGGTTGCGGGCTCGTACGGCGTCGGGCGCTCGGACCTGATGGAGGATCGCATCCTCGGGCTGAAAGTGCGCGAGAACTACGAGCACCCGGCGGCGACAACGCTGCTCGCGGCCCACGAGGCGCTCGAAGGCCTCGTCCTGACGAAGGACGAGCGCGACTTCAAGCAGACCGTCGACGAGGAGTGGTCCCAGCAGGCCTACGAGGGGCTGCTTGATACGCCGCTAATGGACTCGCTCGACGCCTACCTCATGCAGTCGAACACGAAAGTCACCGGGACGGTGACGATCAAGTTCGAGGGCGGACAGGCCCGCCCGGTCGCCCGCGAGAGCGAGTACGCGGTCTACTCCGAGGATGCGGCCTCCTTCAACACGGAGACCGTCATGGGCATCGAGCAGGCGGACGCGACGGGCGTCGCGAAGTACCACGGCTTTCAGGCGCGTCTCGCGCGCGACGCGGAGCGCAAGGCGAAGCCGGTGCTCGAGACGGACGGGGAGGACGAGTAACGATGGCGGACGGCGAGGCCGAGAGCGAGGGATCCGAGACGGCGGTGCGCCGCGAGCGCTTCGCTGGCGGGCCGGCCCGCGAATTCCTCTCCTCGATGGCGTTCGACGACCGGTTGTTCGCCGCGGACCTCGCCGTCGATCGCGCACACGTCGTGATGCTCGCCGAGCAGGGGATTGTCGCCGGTGACGACGCGAGCGCGATCCTCGCGGCGCTGGACGACGTCGCGGACGCGGGATTCGAGGCGCTCCCGGACGGAGAGGACGTCCACGAGGCCATCGAGACAGCGGTCATCGACCACGTCGGCCCGGAGGGCGGCCGGATGCACACGGCGCGCTCGCGCAACGACGAGGTGGCGACCTGTCTGCGATACGAGTACCGCGAGACGCTCCTCGACGCGCTCGAAACGACGATCGCGGCCCGCGAGGCGCTCTGCGAGGTCGCGGAGGCCGAGCGCGAAACGGTGATGCCGGGGTACACGCACCTCCAACCGGCCCAGCCGACAACGGTCGCGCACTGGGCGCTCTCCTACGAGGCGGCGCTCGCGCGCGACACCGAGCGCCTACTGGCCGCGTACGCGCGGACGAATCGCTCACCGCTGGGCGGGGCGGCGTTCGCGGGCACGCCCTTCGAGATCGACAGGGAGCGCACCGCTGAGCTACTCGGCTTCGACGCAGTCCTCGACAATTCGATGGACGCCGTCTCCGCACGGGATTTCCTCGTAGAGGGGACGGCGGCGTTTGCGGGGCTGGCGACGACGCTCTCCGGGCTCGCGGAGGACCTCGTCGTCTACGCGAATAAGGACCTCGTCGAGTTGGACGACGACTACGCCTCGACGTCGTCGATCATGCCCCAGAAAAAGAACCCGGACACCCTCGAGCTGGTGCGCTCGACGGCGGGGGACGCGTACGGTGGATTGCAGGGCCTGCTGACGACCCTGAAGGGGCTCCCGCGGGCGTACAACCGCGACCTCCAGAACGCCTCGCCGCACGCGTGGCGCGTCGCGGACGACGTGATCGAGGCAACGGACGTCGCGGCGGGCGCGGTGGCAACGGCCGAGTGGCCCGCCGAGACCCTCGAAGCCGCCGCAGGCGAGGGGTTTTCGACGGCGACGGGCGTCGCGGACCTACTCGCGATGTGCGGCCTCCCGTTCCGGACGGCCCACGAAATCGTCGCGGAGGCTTCCCAATACGGCGCGGACTACGAGGCGCTGGATCGGGCGTGCGAGGATGTCCTCGGCGAGGAGATCGCGGCGTACGCCGACCGGGAGGCGATCACGGCGGCGCTCGATCCGGTCGAGAGCGTTGCGTCGCGCGACTCGGCGGGCGGGCCGGCCCCCGACGCGGCCGCGGAGTCGCTGGCGGCGGCGCTAGATGGCTGTGCGACGGACACGGATCGGGTCGGCGCGCTCGCCGCCGACCTGGAGGCCGCGCGCGATGCGCTCGCGGCGGAGGTCGCGACCCATGCGTGAGCGACGATCGCGACGACGACCACGAGACCGACGGGTGGGGCCGACGCGACGACGGGCGTCGGCCCCACTCGCACCGCCGCCCCGACGGGGGCGACGGGAAACCATACGAAATCTGGGACGTGTCGATCCCATTTCGCCCTGCCGGCGCTTCTCTCGCCGATAGGGTGTACTCCGCGATACTGTAATTATTCTGGTAAGTTCGCCAGCTATAAGGTAGTGGATGCTGAAATCGGAGTCGTATGACCGAATGCATCCAGTGCGGTGCGGACCTCGACCTGCACGACGACCTCGAAGTCGGCGAAATCGTCGACTGTGGCACGTGTGGCGCGGAGCTCGAAGTGACCGACGACGATCCGGTGACGCTCGAAGAAGCGCCCGAGCTCGCCGAGGACTGGGGGGAATAACGGAATGACGACGACGCACACGGGGTGGTTCGCGTGAAGGTCGGCCTCCTCTACTCGCGTATCCGGAAGGACGAGAAGCTCCTGCTCGGCGAACTCCGCGAGCGAGGCCACGACGTCGAGAAGGTGGACGTCCGGAAGGAACAGTTCGGCGTGGGGGACCCGCCGGCGGCGCTCGCCGCGTGTGACGTCGTCCTCGACCGGTGTCTGGCGACCTCGCGGAGCAAGTACGCGACGACGTTCTGCGAGTCCTACGGCGTGCCCGTGGTGAACGATGCGACAACGGCGGACGTCTGCGCCGACAAGGCAAAGACGAGCGTGAAACTCGACGCGACGGGCGTGCCGACACCCGCGACGACCGTCGCCTTCGACGTCGACTCGGCGATGGCGGCCATCGAGGAGTTCGGCTATCCCTGCGTCATCAAGCCCGTCGTGGGCTCGTGGGGCCGGCTCCTCGCCAAGATCGAGTCGGAGAGCGCCGCCGAGGCCGTCTTGGAGCACAAGAAGACGCTCGGGCACTACGAGCACTCGGTCTTCTACGTCCAGGAGTACGTGGAGAAGCCCGGTCGCGACCTGCGCGTCCTCACGCTCGATGGGGAACCCGTCGCGGCGATGGCGCGCTCCTCCGATCACTGGCTGACGAACGCCGCCAAGGGCGCGGAGGTCACCGAGTACGACATTCCCGAAGAAGTCGCCGAAATCGCGCGCGAGGCGAGCGACGCGGTCGGCGGCGGCCTGCTCGGCGTCGACGTCATGGAGACCGGCGATGGATACACGGTCCCCGAAGTCAACCACACGGTGGAGTTCAAGGCGCTGAACGACGCCGTCGAGACGGACGTGCCCGCAGCGGTCGTCGACTGGCTCGAGACGAAGGCCGGGACGGAGGTGTCGGCGTGACGTCCGCGAGCGTCGTCGGCGGCAGCGGCTTCACTGGCGGCGAGATGCTACGCCTCCTCGCCGGCCACCCCGAGTTCGAGCTCGCACAGACGACGAGCCGCGAGTACGCGAACAAGACCGTCGGCTCGGTTCACCCGAATCTCCGCGGGCTCGACCTACGCTTCGTTGCGCCTGATGCGCTCGAACCAGTAGATGTCCTCTTCGTCTGTACGCCCCACGGCGTGACGATGGAGCATATCGAGGAGTATCGCGACCTCGCCGACACGGTCGTTGACCTCTCGGCGGACTTCCGCCTGCCCGAGGCGGAGATGTACGATACCTGGTACGACGGCCACGTCGCACCCGAACACCTTGCGGACGCGGAGTACGCGCTCCCCGAGTTGAACCGCGAGAACCTCGCGGGCGCGGACCTCATCGCCTCCGGCGGCTGTAACGCCACCTCGACCATTCTCGGCCTGAAGCCGCTGGTCGATGCGGGCATCCTCACGCCCGACGATCAGGTCGTCGTCGACGTCAAAGTCGGCTCCTCGGAGGGCGGCGCGGGCGGCGGCGCGGCGTCCAGCCATCCGGAGCGCTCGGGTGTCGTGCGCCCGTACGCGCCGACAAGCCACCGCCACGAGGCGGAGATCGAGGCCTACCTCGGCCTCCAGGTGTCGTTCACCGTCCACGCGGTCGACATGGTGCGCGGGTCGGCAGCGACCTGCCACGTCTACCCCGCGGAGATGCCGGCGACGAAGGACCTCTGGGGGGCATATAGAGAAACGTACGACACGGAGCCGTTCGTCCGTCTCGTCGCGGGCGGCTCCGGCGTCTATCGCTACCCCGAACCGAAGGCGGTCGCGGGGTCGAACGACGCGGAGGTCGGCTTCGAGCGCGACGAACGCAACGACCGGATCGTCGCGTTCAGCGCCATCGACAACATGATGAAGGGATCGGCCGGGCAGGCGCTCCACGCGGCGAACGTCGCGCTCGGCTTCGAGGAGACCGCGGGGCTCGACTTCACGGGCCTCCACCCAGTGGGGAGTCCGTAGATGTCGAGCGCGGAGTTCGTCTTCGGCTCGAAGCCGATCGACATCGCCTCGGGCGACGGCGTGACGCTGACCGACACGGACGGTAACGAGTATCTCGATTTCGGGGCGTCGTACGCCTGCGCGCCGCTCGGCCACTCGCACCCGGACGTCACGGACGCGGTCGCCGAGCAGGCCGCCGAGCTGACGTACGTCCAGGGGTCGTACCCCGTGGACGTGCGGACGGGGCTCTACGACCGGCTCGCGGCGCTCGCGCCCGGCGACTGCGAGAAGGTGTGGCTCTCCAACTCGGGGACGGAAGCAAACGAGGCGGCGCTGAAGTTCGCCCGCCACGCGACCGGGCGCTCGAAAATTGTCGCGACGATGCAGGCCTTCCACGGCCGGACGATGGGCGCGCTCGCATGCACATGGAAGGACGAGTACAAGCAGGGTTTCGGCCCGCTCGCCGGCGACGTCGAGTTCGTCCCCTACGGCGACGAGGAGGCGATGAGCGAGGCCGTCGACGACGAGACGGCCGCCGTTATCATCGAGCCGATCCAGGGCGAGGGCGGCGTCAACCCCGCACCGGATGGCTACCTCCAGCACGTCCGGGACGTGACCGCGGACGCGGGCGCGGCGATGATCGCGGACGAGATCCAGACGGGCGTCGGGCGCACCGGCGACCTCTGGGCGGTCGAGGGCGCGGGCGTCGCGCCCGACATCGTCACGGCCGCGAAGGGCATCGCCAACGGCCTGCCGATGGGCGCGACGATGGTGCAGCCGTGGATCGCCGCGGACGCCGGCAATCACGGCTCGACGTTCTCCGGCGGGCCGGTTCCCTGCGCGGCGGCGAACGCCACCCTCGAAACGTTCGTCGCGGAGGACGTGCCGGGGAACGCCGCCGCAGTGGGCGAGTCGTTCCGCGAGTCGCTCGCCGACCTCGCCGACGAGACGGGCGCGATCCGCGACGTCCGCGGGCGTGGCCTCATGGTCGGCGTCGAGGTGAAGACGGGCGCGAACCCCGTCATCGGGCAGCTCGCGATGAACCACGGCGTCCTCGCGCTCCCCGCCGGACGGACCGTCGTCCGCTTCCTCCCGCCGCTAACGGTGACGGGGGAGCACACCGAGCGGGTCGTCGAGGGCCTGCGCGACGTCCTATGAGCACGACGGCACGCCCGCAGGACGAGGCGCGCGACCTGCTCTCCGACCTCGTGTCGACCCCGTCGGTCTCGGGCGACGAGGACGCGGTCGCCGAGCGCCTCCTCACGTTCTTCGAGTCGCACGGCCGCGAGGCGTATCGCGACGACGTCGGAAACGTCCGCGCGCCGGGCGATGACGGCGTCCTCCTGACGAGCCACATGGACACCGTCCCCGGCGACATCGAGGTGCGCGAGGAGGACGGCGAGCTGTGGGGCCGCGGGGCCTGCGACGCGAAGGGACCGCTCGCCGCGATGGCCGTCGCGGCGGCCGAGACGGGCGCGAGCTACGTCGGCGTCGTCGGCGAGGAGACGACCTCGCTCGGCGCGCGCCATCTCGTGGAGACCCGCGACGCGCCCGACGCCGTCATCAACGGCGAACCCTCCGGCTGGGACGCCGTGACGCTCGGCTATCGGGGGTTCGTGAAGGGCGCGTTCACGGCGGAGACGCCCTCTGCGCACACGTCGCGGCCCGGACCCAACGCCCTCGAATACGCGATGGACTGGTGGCACGACGTCGAGGAGGCCTTCGAGAAGGAGGGCGAATCGGCGGTCTTCGAGCAGGTGACGACGAAGCCCGTCGGGATGGACGGGGGCGTCTCGGCGGACGGCCTCGCGTTCGAGTCGTCCGTGGACGCCCAGTTCCGCGTCCCACCGTCGTGGACCATCGACGGGGTGGCCGAGACGGCTGAAGAGTGTCTCCCGACGTACGTCGGCGAGGAGGCCACCGTGGGCGTGGAGTGGACGGACTCCATCCCACCCGTGATGGCGTCGCCGCGCAACGCGGTGGCGGCGGCGCTGCGCGCGGGCGTCCGCGCCGAGGGCGGCGAGACGACGCACCTGCGCAAGACCGGCACAAGCGACATGAACATCTACCACGGGGCGTGGGACTGCCCGATGGCGACCTACGGGCCGGGCGACTCGTCGCTCGACCACGCGCCGGACGAACGCATCGACCTCACCGAGTACGACCGCGGCGTCGCCGTCCTGACGGCGGCCGCGGAGCGGCTGACAGCATGAACCTCATCGACATCGACGACTTCGACGTCCCGCAGTTGCATCGCGTCCTCGACACCGCCGCGGCCCTGAAGGCGGGCGAGGAGGAGCCACCGGCGCGCCTCGCCGGGGCGAGTCTCGGGATGCTCTTCGAGCGCCCGAGCACCCGCACCCGGGTGTCCTTCGAGGTCGGGATGACTGAGCTCGGCGGGCACGCGGTCTTCCTCGGCAAGGACGACATCCAGCTGGGTCGTGGCGAACCGATCAAGGACACGGCGCGCGCGCTGTCGGGCTACGTCGACGGCGTGATGGCGCGCGTGAAGACCCACGAGGACATGCTCGAACTCGCCGAGTACGCGGACGTCCCCGTGATCAACGGGCTGTCGAGCGAGGCCCACCCCGCACAGATCGTTGCGGACCTCCTCACCATCCGCGAGCACTGCGGCTTCGAGGACACGACGGTCGCGTGGGTCGGCGACGGCAACAACGTCGGCGCGTCGTTCCTCGTCGGCGCGGCGATGGTCGGCCTCGACGTCGCGGCGGCGACGCCCGAGGGCTACGAGTTCAACCCGGACGCCGTCGAGCGCGCAGCGGCGTACGACGGCGAGATCACGGTCGGCCACGACCCGGACGCGGCCGTCGCGGACGCGGACATCGTCTACACGGACGTCTGGGTGAGCATGGGCGAGGAAGAGCAGAGAGAGGAGAAGGTCGCGGACTTCGCGGGGTTCCAGTTGAACGCGGAGTTGCTCGCGAAGACGGACGACGCTGCCGTGATGCACTGTCTGCCCGCCCACCGCGGCGAGGAGATCACGGACGATGTGATGGAGTCGGAGCGCGAACTCATCTGGGCGCAAGCGGAGAACCGCCTCCACGGGCAGAAGGGTATCCTCGTCGAGCTCCTGTGAGAAGTTAGGGACTTATAGCGTTCGAGCGCATATCCGCAGGGCGATGCCGACTGAAGGGGGACGCGTCCGGGACGCGCTCGTGCCGGCCGTCGAACGCCTCCCGGAGCTACTGTACCGTGGGCCGAACGAACCCGAACGACCGCTGACAGCTGTGAGCAGCGGCGCACCGACGGTGTGCGGCCACGATCGCGTGGCGTTCGAGGACGGCGAGATCGCGTGGGGGACGGACGTCGTCCACCCGGCCGACCGCGAGACGGCGTGGTCCGCCGTTCAGCAGGCGATCGAGGGCGGGGAGGCGTACGACGTGACGTACCGAATCGTCACCACCGAGGGGGAGACGCGGTGGGTCCGTGATCGCGGCGAGGGGCTCGCCGACGGGACGCTCTCGGGGTACGTCGAGGACGTGACGCGGCTGAAGACGGACGAAGAGCGCCTCGCCGCGGAACTCGACGAAACCTTCGAGCGCGTTTCGGACGCATTCTTCGCGCTCGACGAGGAGTGGCGCGTCACGTACGTCAACGAGCGGGCGGCGGCCCTACTGGGTCGCTCCATCGACGGGCTCCGCGGCGCGACCGTCTGGGCGGAGTTCGAGGACGCCGACGCCTTCCGCCGACAGTACGAGCACGCGATGGCGACGCAGGAGCGAGTGACGTTCACGGCGCACTACGCGCCGCTCGACGCGCACTTCGAGGTGAGCGCGTACCCCTCAGAAACCGGGCTCTCGGTCTACTTCCGCGACGTGAGCGAGCGCGTCGATCGCGAGCGCCGCTTGGAGTGTCACGAGGCGATCGTCGAGACGGTGTGGGACGGCGTCTACGCGCTCGATGGCGACGGGCAGTTCACGCTCGTGAACGAGGCGTACTGCGACCTGCTCGGCGTCGAGCGCGACGACGTGCTCGGCCGATCGGCGGCGGCAGTCGTCGGTGACGGGGTCACCGGGGCAGCGCGGCGGTTCACGGAGGAGATGCGCGCGGGCGACCGCGAGGAGGCGACGATCTCGTTCGCCATCGAGCGCGGGGACGGCGAGCGGCGGCAGGTCGAGGTCCGATTCGGCCCGTTCGTCGAGGGCGGGCGCGTCGGCGTCATGCGGGACGTGACGGAGCGCCAGCGGCGGCGTCGCCAACTCCGCCGCCAGCGCGAGCGCCTCGGCGGGCTCGTCGAACTCTACGACGTGGCGAGCGACGTCTCGAACGCGATCGTCGAGCAGACGTCGCGGGCGGCCATCGAGGAGCGGGTAGCGGCGGGACTCTGTGAGGGCCCGTACGCGGCCGCGTGGGTCGGGCGCTCGGCCGGGACGGACGTGACGCGAGTCGCCTCGGCGGGGACCGGAGGCGCACCGAGCCCGGACGACTCGCTCGTCCGGACGGCGCTCACCGAGGGGCGCGTCGTTACGACGACCGGGATGGCGGACGGCGACGCGGCGCGGGCGAGCGCGCGGAGTGACGGCGGCGACGACGGGGCGGCCGGTGCGGTACCGATCAGCTACGAGGGCGGGACGTACGGCGTGCTCGTGGTGCGCGCGGAGCGCGGCGACGCCTTCGAGGCGGCCGAGCGAACGGTGCTCGATCGCCTCGGGCAGACTGTCGGGCACGCGTTCGCGGCGTTGGACAGGCGTGCGGCGCTCGTGAGCGAGCAGGTCGTGCAGGTCGAATACCGGTCGCACGAGACGGGGGCGCTGAACGTGGCGAGCGACGCCCGACGGTTTCACTTAGAGCGAACGGTGACGACGAGCGACGGCGAGTACGTCCACTACGCACGGGTACACGGGCTGGGACGGGAGGAAGCGCTCGCGGCGTTCGCGGACGCGCCAGCGTACGACGGCGCGCGGATCGTCGAGGTGGACGACGGCGTGTTGATCGAGGCGCGCACGACGGACGCGCCGATCACGGCGGCGGTGACGGGACACGGGGGGCGACTTCGGACCGTCCGCTTCGGGTCGGACGGGGTGCGACTCACTGCCGAGTTCCCGCAGGGCGTCGACCTCCGGGCGGCGACCGAGTCGATCCGCGAGGTGCTGCTGGACGCGGAACTCGTCGCGCAGCGCTCGATGTCGCGCGAGGACGCCGACGCGCCGCGGGCCGACGTCGCCGAGCGATTGACGGACCGCCAGCGTGCGGCGTTCGAGGCCGCCTACTACGGCGGCTATTTCGAGTGGCCGCGCGACAGCACGGCAGAGGAGCTCGCGGACGCCATGGGCGTCGCCGCGCCGACGTTCCACCAGCATCTGCGCGAGGCCGAACGGAAGTTGCTCGGCGGGTACGTGGAGTAGGTCGCGCGGGCCGCGACGATCCGCCGGTGGTCGCCGTCAGCGGCCACGATCACCACCCCGGTCGCCGTGAGGCGGCGGCGTCGGCGCGCCGGGAGAGGAGAACGCCGACGAGCACGACGGCGAGGCAGGCGATGAGGAGCGCCGGCCGGGAAAAGCCGTCGCGAGCGAGGAGCGCCCCCGCGCCGACGACGCCGAGGGAGACACAGCAGGCAGCGGCGAGACGGACACGCGTGGCGAGCTGCACGGTCAACGTGTCGCCACCCGGCCACCTAACTGTTCGGACGGCGCGTCTCCGTCCCCTATATGGTCGTTCGGGTGCGAACCCCGATATGGTCGATCTGGAACTCGGCGGCGAGACGCCGGATGTGGCGGCGGACGGCGTCTGGCTGGCGTGCGTGGAGTGTCGCGAGACGGTCGCACCCTACGACGACGTGGTCTATCGGTGTCCGGACTGCGACGGCTTGCTGGAGGTGCGCTACGCCGACTACCCGACGTTCGACGATTTCGAGGGGACGGGCGTCTGGCGCTACGCGGACGCCCTACCGCTTGAGGAGGGTGTCTCGATCCAGGAGGGGAACACGCCGCTGTACACTGTCCCGGAGATCGAGGCGGGCGTCGACGTCGCGGACGTCCGCGTGAAACACGAGGGGATGAACCCGACGGGCGCGTTCAAGGATCGGGGCATGACGGTCGGCGTGAAGGTCGCCGAACGGCTCGGCGTGGGGCGACTCGCCTGCGCGTCGACCGGGAACACCTCGGCGGCGCTGGCGTGCTACGGCGCGCGTGCGGACACCGAGGTCCTCGTCCTCCTCCCCGCGGGGAAGGTCGCGGCGGGGAAGATCGCACAGGCCGCACTCCACGGCGCGCGCATCCTCGAGGTCGATGGCAACTTCGACGCGTGTCTCGACGTCGTCGCCGAGCTCGCCGAGCGCGGTGAGGCGTACCTCCTCAACTCGATCAACCCATTCCGACTGGAGGGGCAGAAGACGATCGGCCTCGAAATCCTCGAGCAGTCGCGCGCGGCCACCGGCGAGTGGCCGGATCGGATCGTCCTCCCCGTCGGCAACGCGGGCAACACCGCGGCGCTTTACAAGTGCTTCCGCGAGCTCGTCGAGGCCGGGGAGATGGACGAAGACGAGATGCCGGCGCTCACCGGCGTCCAGGCCGAGGGCGCGGCCCCGATGGTCGAGGCCGTGCGCGAGGGGAACGACGAGGTACGCCGCTGGGAGAACGTCGAGACGCGTGCGACGGCGATCCGAATCGGCAACCCCGTCAACGCGCCAAAGGCCCTGCCGGGTGTTCGGGCGACGGGCGGCACCGCGGTCGCGGTCACGGACGACGAGATCACCGACGCACAGCGCGCGCTCGCTCGCGACGGTGTCGGCGTCGAACCCGCCTCCGCGGCGTCCGTCGCGGGACTCCGCAAGCTCAGCGAGCAAGGCGAGATCGGGTCGGACGAACAGGTCGTCTGTCTCACGACCGGCCACCTGCTGAAGGACCCGGACGCGGCGGCCGCGGCCGGCGGCGACACGACTGACGTCCCTGCGGACGCGGACGGCGTGCTCGACGCGTTATAGAACGCGGCGGCAGTCTCGAAAAACGTCGTGCAGCAACCGGCGGTGATCCGTCGGTCACTACCCTCCCCGTTCGGCTGTCCGACCGATCCGCGGGATCGGTATCGCTTGCGGGTCGCGTCCCTCCCCGCTCGCGGTTCCGCGCCCGATGGGCGCGTTAATCCCCGTTCAGTTCGATCTCCTTCACTTCAGTGATGCGTGTGTCGGCTTCGAGTTCCTCGCGGGCGGCATCCGGGAGGTCCTCGTCGAGGTTGTAGACGGTGAGCGCTTCGCCGCCGTCGGTCTCGCGGGCGTTGAACATGCCGGCGATGTTGACGTCGTGCTCGCCGAGCACGGTCCCGATAAAGCCGATAACGCCGGGTTCGTCGCGGTTGCGCGCGATGAGCATGTGGCCGTGCGGAATGGCGTCGACGCGATAGCCGTCGATGGAGACGAGACGGGGGTCGTCGCCGGCGAACAGCGTGCCGGAGACGGAGAGTTCGTCCGCACCGTCGCCGACGGTGACGGTGACGAGGCTCTGGAAGTCCGCGGAGGAGCCGGTCTTCGTTTCCGTGACCTCGATGCCGCGCTCCTCGGCGACGCGCGGGGCGTTGACGGCGTTGACGTTCCACTCGAGGGGTTCGAAGACCCCCTTCTGCGCACTCGCAGTGACGAGATCGAGGTCCTCGGCGGCGATGTCGCCGGCGTAGGAGACTTCGATGCGCTCGACGCGGCCGTCGAAGAGCTGTGCGGCGACCTTCCCCGCGGTCTCGGTGAGGCCGATATACGGCTCGATGCGCGGGAAGACGGACTCATCGACCGACGGCGCGTTGAGCGCGTTGAGGACTGGCTCGTCGTCGAACGCGGCGACGACCTGCTCGGCGGTGGAGACGGCGACGTGCTCTTGGGCGGCCTCCGTGGAGGCCCCGAGGTGGGGCGTGACGACGATGTCGTCGACGTCGAGGAGCTTCGAGTCCTCGGGAAGGGGCTCCTCGGCGAAGACGTCGACCGCGGCACCCTTCATCACGCCGTCGCTGACGGCGTCGGCGAGGGCGTCCTCGTCGACGACGCCACCGCGCGCGCAGTTGACGAGGTAGCCGCCTTCGAGGTTCGCGAGGGCGTCCTCGTCGATGAGGTTCTCGGTTTCAGGCGTGAGCGGAACGTGGACGGTGAGGAAGTCCGCGGCAGCGAGACAGTCGTCGAGATCGACGAGGTCCGCGCCGAGCTGGTCGGCGCGCTCCTCGCTGATGTAGGGGTCGTAGGCGACGAGGTCCATGCCGAGGGAGGCGAGTTTCTTCGCGACCTCCTGTCCGACACGGCCGAGACCGACGACGCCGAGTGTCTTGCCGTTGACCTCGGTGCCGAGGTAGTCGCTCTTAGCCCACTCGCCGTCCTTCAGGCGCGCGTGGGCCTGCGGGATGGAGCGCGCGGCGGCGAACGCCATCGCGACGCTGTGCTCGGCGGCGGCGCGAACGTTCCCCTCGGGGGCGTTCGCGACGATGACACCGTGATCGGTGGCGGCGTCGATGTCGATGTTGTCGACGCCGATCCCGGCGCGTCCAACGATGACGAGGTCGGGGGCGGCCTCGAAGACCGCCTCGTTCACGTCAGTCCCGGAGCGAACGATGAGGGCGTTCGCGTCCGAGACGGCGTCGAGGAGGGCCTCGCCCTCGACGTCGTAGGCAGTTTCGACCTCGTGACCCGCCTCGCGGAGGGTGTCGAGGCCGGCGTCCGCGATCGGGTCCGTGACGAGTACCTTCACGTTCGAGAGGAACCCGCGCGGCACATTAACCCTTTTCTCATCGGCGGAGCGTGACGCCGTCGGCGGTACAAACGTGTACACGACCGTGAGTAGTACACTCTATATATTGCTCGTGATACGCACGGCCACGGCGATACCGTATGACCCCTTCGTTTCGGGTGGAACGCGGTGTGGGAACGGAAACCACTTGGCGGGCGGCGTGCGAACGGGGAGCCATGACGCTGGTCGCGTTCGACTTCGACGGGACGCTCTCGGACTCGGAGATGATGGTGCTGCTCGGCGAGCAGTACGGGGTCGCAGAGGAGATCGAGGGGATCACGACGCGCGCGATGCGCGGCGAACTCTCCTACGCCGAATCGCTCTACGAGCGCGCCGCGCTCCTGGAGGGGCTCCCCGAGGCCGAGGCGCGGGCCGCCTACGAGCAGGTGTACCTCCGCCCAGGCGCGGCCGACCTCATTGCGGCGCTGAACGACGCCGGCCACACCACCGCGATCCTCACTGGCGGCTTCACGCCCGGTGTCGAGGCCGCACTTGAACGCGACGGCGCGGAAGTCGATCACGTCGTCGCGAACGAACTTCCCGTCGCGGACGGCCACCTCACCGGCGGCGCGGAGGGCCCGCTCATTGAGGGGACGAAGGACGAGTCGCTCGAAGCGCTCTGCATGGAGACGAACACTGACCTCGACGACACCGTCGCGGTCGGCGACGGCGCGAACGACCTCCCGATGCTGAAGGTCGCCGGGAACGCGATCGGCTTCATCCCGAAGCCCGCCGTCCGCCCGCACTGCGACGTCGTCGTCGCCACGATGCGGCGACTCACGCGCGTCTTCGAGGAGGACGGCCTTCTGTAAACGACCTTTTGCTGCGCTCGGGCGCGCGAAGCGCGCCCAGCGCTAGCAAAAGCTCGGCCAAAAGCCGTCGTCGGGTGCTTCGCACCCTCCTCGGTCTCGCCTCCGGCGAGCGAATCGGTGGCCGTCACGCGAGGCCCGCAGGACCGAGTGTGACTCAGCGAGAACTCCGTTCTCGCCCGATACCGGGCTCTTCGAGCCACTCGGTCGCCGAACGCTATACGTGTGGTTCGTTAGGCCACGGCGAAAAACGGGACAGATACGAAAGAGCGTCCGCGCGACGAGCGGCTCGTCAGAGCCCGGTAGTCGGGTGAGAACGTCGTTCTCACTGACCCACACTCGGGCCCGCGGCCCTCGCGTGGATCGCGCGGTTCACTCGCGGCGAAGCCGCGAGGTCCGAAGACCCCCGGAGGGGGTCTGACGGACATTTTGGCCGAGCTTTTGCCAGCGCTGACTTCGTCAGCGCGCAGCAAAAGGTCGTGGTTCAGGCGTCGGGGAGGAGTCCCGTACACACCCGCGGGTAGTCCGGGGTGGTCTGTCGCTCGGCCTCGATCGTGACGGCGCTCGCGCCGCGCTCTAAGAGGGTGCGGACGGGCGGGCCGACGCGGTCGGGTTCGACGAGGAAGGCGTCGTGGCCATACTCGCTGTCGATGACGCGGTGGGCGGCGGCACCGGGGCCAGCCTCGAAGGCGTCGACGATCGTGTCGCCACCCTCGGGCGGGAAGTGCCAGTCGCCGGTGAAGGAGAGAACGAGCGCGTCGCCCTCGTAGTCGGCGAGCGCGGCGGCGTCGGAGGGGGCGTTCCCGGCGAGATCGTACTCGTCGAGGGCGCGCAGGAGGTAGAGGTAGCTGTTGGCGTCGAAGCGCTCGGTAAAGCGCTCGGCATTATAATCGAGGTAGGAGGCGACGTCCCGGTAGGGGAACCCCTGCGCACTCGGGTCGTCTCGCCCCTCGGGTTGGCGCTCGGCGACTCGCCGGTCGAAGCGATCGGTCATCGAGGCCTTCGAGAGATACATGACGTGGCCGATGCGCCGGGCGACGGCGAGGCCCTCGTCGGGCTCGGGGCCGCCGTAGTAGTGCCCGTTGCCGTAGTTCGCGTCGCTCGTGATGGCGCGTCGGGCCGCGGTGTTGAGGCCGAGACACTGCGCGTCGAGACGGGGACTGGTGGCGATGGCGGCGACGCGCTCGACGCGCTCGGGGTAGCGTTTCGCCCAGTCGATGACGTTCATGCCGCCGACGCTGCCGCCGACGACGGCGTAGAGCGTGTCGATCCCGAGTCCGTCGAGGAGGCGCGCCTGCGAGCGCGTCCAGTCGCCGACGGTGACGCTGGGGAAGTCCGGTCCATAGGGCTCGCCGTCGGGTCCCTCGCTCGCGGGGCCGGTCGTGCCGTAGCACGACCCGGGGACGTTCGCGCAGACGACGTGGTAGGCGCGGGTGTCGATCGGTTTCCCGGGGCCGACGAGGGCGTCCCACCAGCCGGCGGCCTGCCCGCTGACGCCCTCGGGGGCGGGGCCGGCGACGTACTGGCTTCCGGTGAGGGCGTGACAGACGAGGACGGTCGGGTCCTCGCGCTCGCCGTACTCGGCGTAGGCCACGTCGAGGTCGAGTTCGCCGCCGCGCTCGAACGCGAAGGACCCGACGTTCACGACGTCCTCGCGGCGGCCGTAGCTCATCGTGTCGCCTCCGAGATCGCGTGGTCGAGGTCGGCGAGGATGTCCGCGGGGTCCTCGATGCCGACGGAGAGCCGCACCAGGTCGGGCGTCACGCCCGAGGCACGCTGTTCGTCCTCGCTCAGCTGGGCGTGCGTCGTGCTCGCCGGGTGGATGACGAGCGTCTTCGCGTCGCCGATGTTGGCGAGGAAGGAGGCGAGGTCGGTCGACTCACAGAAGCGCTTGCCGGCCGCGAAGCCGCCCTCAAGGCCGAACGTGATCATCCCGCCGTAGCCACCATCGAGATATTTCGTCGCGTTCGCGTGCGTCTCGTGGTCGTCGAGTCCCGGATAGGTGACCCACGCGACGTCGTCGTGATCGGCGAGGTAGTCGGCGACGATCGCGGCGTTCTCGCAGTGACGCTCGACACGGAGGCCGAGCGTTTCGAGTCCCTGCATCGTCTGCCACGCGTCGAAGGGGCTCTGCGAATTGCCGAGCGTGCGAGTACCGCGAAGCCGCGTCGCGGCGGCCATCGGCGCGTCGGGGAAGCGCTCGCTGAGGTTGAGTCCGTGGTACGCGGGGTTGTCGCCCGCGATCTCCGGGTAGTCCTCGGCGTCCCAGTCGAAGTTTCCCCCATCTATGACGACGCCGCCGAGCGTCGTGCCGGAGCCGTGGAGCCACTTCGTCGTGGAGTGCCAGACGATGTCGGCCCCGTGTTCGAGCGGGCGACAGAGCGCGGGCGTGGCGAAGGTGTTGTCGACGAACAGCGGCGTGTCGTGCTCGTGGGCGACGGCCGCGATAGCCTCGATGTCGGGGACGACGAGCGCGGGGTTGCCGATCGTCTCCAAGTGGACGAAGGCGGTGTCGTCGTCGATGGCTTCCCGGTAGGCCTCGACGTCGAGCGTGTCGACGAAGCGGGCCTCGATGCCGCGGCGGCCCGCCGTGCCGGTGAGATACGTCCGCGTGCCGCCGTAGATGGCGGAGGCGGAGACGACGTTGTCGCCGGCTTCGGCGAGGACGAACGTCGCGGCATCGAAGGCCGCCATCCCGGAGTTGGTCGCGACCGCTCCCGCGCCGCCGGCGAGGCTGGCGAGGCGCTCCTCCAGCATCTCGACGGTCGGGTTGCTGATGCGGGAGTAGACGTCGCCGTCTTCCTCTAAGGCGTAGAGGGCAGCAGCGTGATCCGCGTCGTCGAAGACGTAGGAAGTCGTCTGATAGATCGGGGGTGCACGCGCGCCGGTGGCGGGGTCCGGGGACTCCTGGCCGGCGTGGACGGTCCGGGTGTCGAACCGCCGGTCGTCCTCGTCGCTCATGTGTTATATGCATATTCTCCCAGCGGGATATGCACGCGAGTTACGGCAATTTTCGCTGGTTGAGACGGACGGGTTCTTTCGAGATGACGGGCGTAGTACCGGACGTCAACCGCCTCGGGATCAATCCCCGAGGCTTGTCAGTGAAACGTCACAACGTGGCGTTCGACCGACGCGGCGACGACGGCGCGCGGCTCGTCTCCGATCGCGGGGGGCGCGCCGGGTCGATCGCCCGCGATTGGAAACTCGGCCCCGTCGGCGACCTCTCGTTCGCGCCGTCGATCACGCTGCGCCCGAACGGGCCGGTCGAAATGCGGGTCCGGCGACGCTGAGCGGTCGCGACGCATCGCCGAGCAGAACGAGCGGGGAGAAACGCGGCGGCCGGAGAGGGGAGGACCCACGAGTCACGCACCGAACGCGGGCGGCGTCACGTCCGTCTCCCAAGCGCCGTCCACGTACCGGTGCACGGCGTCGAACAGCGTCGCGAGTGTCGCGAGCGTCTGCCGATCGTGGGCGGCCGGGTCGGCGCGAACGGCGGTAGTGACGTCGAAGGCGGCCGCTCGGCGCGTTACGAGGTCCGTGAAGCGGAAGGTGCGCTCAAGGCCCGCCGAGACCACGAGCGGCGTCAGCGAGTCGAGCAGGAGCAGCGATTGGGACGATCCACGGCCGACCTCGCGGAGGTGTCGGTCGAGCGCGATGCCGAGCGCCGCCACGTCCGCCGGGTCCGCGACCGTTTCCACGGTGACGTCCGCGGCGGTCGGACGCGCGTCGTCGAGCGACGGTGGCGTCCCCGAACCGTCACCGAGCAGAACGACGACCGCCTTCGACGGGGACGTTCGGCGGTCGCGAAGCCACGCGCCGGCGCGCGTCGCGGCCGCCGGCGTCACCGCGGCGACGATTGCCGTCTCGATCGGCTCCGCCGAGAGTGAGGCGGGGTAGCCGGTCCCGGCCGGCGAGAGGAGAAGCGCGTTCGACGCCTCCCGGGACCCAGTCCGTCGGGTCACGGGTCTCGACACGTCACGGCGCGGGGGTCGTCACAACCGTCGCTGCGACCGGGATGTTCGCGCGTCGGCGGCCTCGTGGAACTGAACATGACCGGTAGCGACCACGAAGCGCGGTGCCTAAAGTGTTGTCTCCACCATGTACTTTGTACCAAGCATATGTACAGCCATAATATCCGAATATGTGTCTGGCGAAAAAATGACGAGAGGAGCATATGGGAGACGGGACGCGGAGCGGTCCGTTCGAGAAGCAGCACACCGACGAGGCCCTCGTGCGGTTCATCGAGGCCGAGGAGGTCGTGACGACGCGGGAGGTCGCCGACCGCTTCGACTATCACCTCCAGACGGCGCGACGGCGGCTCAACGCGCTCCACGACGGGGGCGTGATCGAGCGCAAGGACGTCGGCAAACGGTTCGTCTGGTGGGTCTCGGAGAGGTGAGGAGCGGGACGCCCGCGTCTTTACGGGGGCGGCACCGGTAGCGACGCGGTATGCCCGATTCGGCCGCCGACCTCGACGGCGCGGACGAGGTGGACGACGACAACCCGTACGTCACTGATCCCGATCTGGACTTCCGCGACGTCGAGGAGTTAGACGAGGACGAGGCGCGCGAGCAGGCGGCGTACCTCCGCGAAGCCGTGCGGTTCCACGACTATCGCTACTACGTCCTGAACGACCCCGTGATCGCCGATCGGGCCTACGACCGGCTGTTCGAGCGGCTGCGCGAGTTGGAGGCGGCCTTCGATCTGGAGCGGGAGGACTCGCCCACGCAGCGCGTCGGCGGCGAACCCGTCGAGGAGCTCGGAACCGTCGAGCACGTCGTTCCGATGCTCTCCATCGACTCCAGCGGCGACGCCGACGACGTCCGGGACTTCGATGCGCGCGTCCGGCGGGAGCTCGATGGCGCGGACGTCGCCTACGTCTGCGAACCGAAGTTCGACGGCCTCTCCGTCGAAGTCGTCTATGTCGACGGACGCTACGTCCGCGCGGCGACGCGCGGCGACGGCGTGACGGGCGAGGAGGTCACCGAGAACGTCCGCACGATCGAGTCGGTGCCACAACGCCTCCGGGGTGAGTACCCCGACGTCCTCGTCGTCCGCGGCGAGGTGTACATCCCGAAGGATGCCTTCCAGGCGTACAACCGCGAGCGCGTCGAGCGCGGCGACGACCCGTTCGCGAACCCGCGGAACGCCGCCGCCGGGACGCTCCGCCAGCTCGATCCCTCGGTGACGGCCGAGCGCCCGCTCGACTGCTTCTTCTACGACGTGTTGGCGGCGTGGGACACAGACAGCGGGAGTGGCGAGGCGGACGGCGAAAGTGGCGATGCGGGCGAGACGAGCGACGACGACACCGTCCGCGAGGCGTGGAACGGCGGCGACGCAGACGTGGACGCGCTGCTCGACGCGCTCGCGGCGCGCTCGTCGGCCTCCGCGGGCGGGATCAACGCCGGGATCGAGGGCCTCGACACGCACTGGCACGAGATCGAACGCTTCCCCGACTGGGGGTTGAAGACGAACGAGAAGGACGAGCGTGTCACGGACATCGAGGGAGCGATCGACTACCGAGACAGCCTCAAGGCGGAGCGCGAGGACCTGAACTACGAGATCGACGGCACGGTACTGAAGGTCGACGACCGCGCGCAGTGCGAGACGCTCGGGACGACGTCGCGGTACTACCGGTGGGCGTACGCCTACAAGTTCCCGGCACGGGCGGAGGTGACGACGATCACGGACATCGTCGTACAGGTCGGCCGGACGGGCCGACTCACCCCGGTCGCGCTCCTCGAACCCGTGGAGGTCGGCGGCGTCACGGTCTCGCGCGCCAGCCTCCACAATCCCGAGGAGATCGCCGAGTTAGGTGCGAACGTCGGCGACGACGTCCGGATCGAGCGCGCCGGCGACGTTATCCCGTACGTCGATGAGGTCGTCGAGAAAGGAAGCAAGGGAACGTTCGACTTCCCCGACGCCTGCCCGGTCTGTGGCAGCGACGTGGAGCGCGACGGCCCGATAGCGTTCTGTACTGGAGGGCTGGCCTGCAACGCCCAGCTCGTCCACGCGCTCGACTACTTCACGGACATCCTCGACATCGAGGGAGTCGGCGAGGCGGCCGCCGAGCAGCTCGTCGAGGAAGGCCTCGTCGCGGACGACGTCGCTGACCTCTTCGACATCGACGGGGAGACGCTGGCCGAGCTGGAGGGATGGGGCGAGACGAGTGCCGAGAACCTCGCTGAAGAGATGGAGGCCGCGCGCCACCCGCCGCTCGGCGACTTCCTCGCGGCCATCGGCATCCCGGAGGTCGGCCCGACCGTCGCCGCCGATCTGGCCTCCCACTTCGGCGACCTCGACGCGTTCCTCGACGCGAGCGCGGACGACTACGAGGCGGTCGAGGGCGTCGGCCCGACCGTCGCTAGGCACATCGCGGAGTTTCGGGGGAACGAGCGCAACCGCCGCGTCATCGAGCGCTTGCGTGACGAGTCACGCCTCGGCGAGCCCGAAGCACCGGCGGGGGAACATGCGGGCGACGAACTCGCCGGCGAGACGTACGTCTTCACGGGGAGCATAGAGGGGTGGACGCGCGACGAGCTCCAGGCCCTCGTGGAGCGCCACGGCGCGAACGCCACGTCGTCGGTCTCGTCGAACACGGACTATCTCGTCGTCGGGTCGAATCCGGGGGTGAACAAGCGCGAGGATGCCGCCGAACACGACGTCGACGAACTCGACGCCGACGACTTCTTCGCGATGCTGACCGAGCGCGGCATCGACGTCGAGTCGGGCCGATAAGTGCTTTAATGCGTCTGCGGCCCCTAGGGAGGCCAAATGGTACTCGACGACCTCGGGAGCTCCCTCAGGGGCACGCTCGACTCGCTCCGCGGGAAGTCCCGTATCGATGAGGAAGACGTCGAGGAGGTCGTCAAGGAGATCCAGCGCTCCTTGCTGCAGGCCGACGTCGACGTCTCGCTCGTGATGGACCTCTCGGACTCCATCAAGGAGCGCGCCTTAGAGGAGGAGCCGCCGGGCGGCACGACGGCACGCGATCACGTCCTGCGCATCGTCTACGAGGAGCTTGTCGGGCTCGTCGGCGAGTCGACCGAGCTCCCCCTCGAGGAGCAGACGATCATGCTCGCCGGCCTCCAGGGGTCGGGGAAGACGACGACCGCGGCGAAGATGGCGTGGTGGTTCTCGAAGAAGGGGCTCCGGCCCGCGGTCATCCAGACCGACACCTTCCGGCCGGGCGCGTACGAGCAGGCCAAGCAGATGTGCGAGCGCGCGGAGGTCGATTTCTACGGCGACCCCGACGAGGACGATCCCGTCAAGATCGCCCGCGACGGCCTCGAGGCAACCGCGGACGCGGACGTCCGCATCGTCGACACCGCGGGCCGCCACGCCCTCGAGGACGACCTCATCGACGAGATCGAGGAGATCGAGACGACGGTCCAGCCGGATCGCTCGCTGCTCGTCCTCGACGCCGCGATCGGGCAGGGCGCAAAGGACCAAGCCCAGCAGTTCGAGGACTCCGTCGGGATTTCCGGTGTCGTCATCACGAAACTCGACGGGACCGCGAAGGGTGGTGGCGCGCTGACGGCGGTCAACGAGACCGACTCGACCATCGCCTTCCTCGGCTCCGGTGAGACGGTCCAGGACATCGAGCGCTTCGAGCCCGACAGCTTCATCTCCCGACTGCTGGGGATGGGCGACCTCGAACAGCTCACCGAGCGCGTCGAGCGCGCGATGGAGGAGACCCAGGCCGAAGAAGCGGAGGACTGGGACCCCGAGGACATGCTCGAAGGGGAGTTCACCCTCAAGGACATGCAGCGCCAGATGAGCGCGATGAGCAACATGGGGCCCCTCGATCAGGTGATGGACATGATCCCGGGGATGGGTGGCGGTCTCATGGATCAGCTCCCCGACGACGCGATGGACGTCACGCAGGACCGGATGCGGAACTTCGAGGTCGTCATGGACTCGATGACCGACGAGGAACTCGAGAGTCCGCGCTCGATCGGGGCCTCGCAGATCCGCCGGATCGCGAAGGGATCCGGGCAGGACGAGGAGACCATCCGCGACCTCTTGGAGCAGCACAAGATGATGGCGCGGACGATGAAGCAGTTCCAGGGGATGGGCGACGGCGACATGCAGCGGATGATGCAGAAGATGCAGGGCGGCGGTGGCGGTGGCGGCGGGATGGGCGGCATGGGGCCGTTCGGCGACTGAAAGTATAGGTTTTTCAGCCGGCCGATCGCACCTCGCGTGTGCGCCGACGCCTCCGATCGCTGGACGCCCTCGCGGCGACGGCGGCGATCTGGTTCCTCGCGAAGTTCCTCCGGTACGCGTTCCCGCCGCTCTTCCCGGCGCTGAGCGTACGATACGGCGTCACGGACGCGACGCTCGGGCTCGCCTTTACCGCGATGTTGCTCGTCTACGCGCTGTTGCAGTTCCCCGCGGGCGCGCTCGCTGACCGGATCGGGGCGACAACCGTCATCACCGCGGGCGCGGCCGTCGCCGGCGTCGCCGGGCTCGTGCTCGCGTTCGATATCCCCTTCGTCGTCCTCGTCGGCGCGATGGTCCTGGTCGGCATCGGTACCGGCGTCCACAAGACCGTCGCGGTCGGCCTGCTCTCGACGGTCTACACGGAGCGGACGGGCCGTGCGCTCGGCGTCCTCGACACCGCGGGGGCGCTCGCGGGCGTCGCCGCGCCCGCCGCCATCGCGTTCTGCCTCGCGAGCGGGCGCGTCACCTGGCACGCGGTCTTCCTCGCAGGGGGTCTCACCGGCCTCGGCCTCGCCGTCCTCGCCCACCGCTGGCTGGGCGCGCGCGAGCCCGAGCCGGACGGGACGAGCGACGAGCGCGTCTCGCTGCGCCGCTACGCCGCGCTGTTCCGCGAACCGGCGTTCGCCGGGTTCGTCCTCGTCACCGTCGGCTTCTCCTTCGCGTACAACGGGGTCGTCGCGTTCCTCCCGCGCTACCTCGAAACGACCGGGCTCACGCCAGCGACGGCGAGCGCCGTCTACGGCAGCCTGTTCGTCGTCAGCCTCGTCCAGACCGTCACGGGCGACCTCGCGGACCGCGTTGGGGCGCTTCGCGTGATCGTCGTCACGCTCGCGGTCGCGACCGTCGGGCTGCTGGCGCTCATCGCGGTCCCCGAGGGAGCCGGAATCACCGTCCTGGTCGGGACCGTCGTCGTCTTCGGACTCGGGAGCCACGGCTTCCGGCCGGTCCGAGGCGCGTACCTGATGGCCCTCCTCCCCGAGGACGTCTCCGGTGGCGGCCTCGGCGTCGTCCGCACGATCCTGATGGGGGCGGGGGCGCTCGCGCCGGGCGTCGTCGGCATCGTCTCCACGTACGCGGGGTTCACCATCGCGTTCAGCGTCCTCTGGGTGGCGCTGGCCGTCGCGGCCGTCGTCGCCGGGGTACTGCTCGTCACAGAAGCCTGAGCGACGTCCGGGACGCGACGGCCGGGCACGACAGTCGGGGCGCGACGGCCGGGGCACGACAGTCGGGGCGCGACGGCCGGGGCGCGACAGCCGGGGTATTTTACGGGCCGGCGCGCCAGATGCCACTATGAGCATCCGCGACGTCGCCGCCGAGGCCTATCGGGAGGCCGCGCCGGCGCTCGTCGCGAGCATGATCGGCGGGCTCTTCGCCGGCGTCGTCCTCAGCGGAATGCGCACCGAACTACGCCTCGTGCCCGGCCTGCTCGTCTGCGTCCCCGCGCTGCTCGCGACCCGCGGGAACGTCTACGGGTCGCTCGGCGCGCGCCTCGCCACCGGCCTCCATCAGGGGCTCATCGGCGCGGAGTTCGAAGCCGACGACCGCCTCGTTGCGGCGGGGGCGGCCGCGATGGCGAACGGCCTGCTCGCCTCGGCGTTCGCCGCGGTCCTCGCGTTCTGCGTCCTCCTCACGCTCGGGCGCGACGTCGCGGGCCTCGCCGTCCTCGTCGCAGTCGCGCTCGTCGCCGGCCTCCTCTCCGGGCTTGTCCTCACCGGTGCCGTCGTCGCCGTCGTGTTCGTCGGCTTCCGGCGGGGGTACAATCCGGACGCGCTCGTCGGCCCGCTCGTCACGACCATCGGCGACGTCTTCGGCCTCGCCTTCCTCGTCGTCGCCGTCGAACTCGTCCTCGGGGTGGCGTAGATGCCCGAGGAGTGGACCGTCTCGGCGATCACGCGCGCGACGCTCCCCGTGCTGCTGGCGCTGACGGCCGTCGAGATCGGGAGCGGGCTCGTCCTCGGGACGTTCGAGGCGACGCTCTACCGGCACCCGAGTCTCCTCGTGCTCGTCCCCGTCACGATCGGCACCGCGGGGAACCTCGGGAGCATCCTCGCCTCGCGGCTCTCCACCGCGATGCATCTCGGGACGCTCTCGTTCGCGCCGACCGACGACGACCTCGCGGGGAACGCGCTCGCCACCGTCACGCTCGCGCTCAGCGTCTTCCCCGTCGTCGGCGCGGGCGCGTGGGCTGCCACCGCCCTCACCGGGACCCCCGACCTCACGATCTGGACCGTCGTCGCCGTCTCGTTCGCCGCCGGCGCGGCGCTCGCGCTCCTCGCCGTCGGGATCACGGTCACCGCAACGTACGCCGCCTATCGGCTCCGACTTGACCCGGACGACGTCGTCATCCCCGTCGTCACGAACCTCTGCGACGTGCTCGGCGTCGTCGTCCTCTTCGCCGTCGTGCAGGTGCTCGTTTAGACGTCCTCGGCGTCCATGGCGTCCTCGATCGGCTCGCCCTCCGCTGTCTCCGGCGCGAGGTATGCGATGAACGCCGCAACCGTGGGTTCGTGCACTGTCACCTCGACGTGAATGTCACCAAGTTCCGCGGGGCTCCCCACGGAAAAGTTGACGACGCCGCGGAAGGCGGCCTGCTTCTTCAGGTCGAATTCGAATCCGTCCTCGTCGTGCCCGTCGAGGAACGTCCCGCGTGCGGTGTCGAGGATACGCTGCTCGAAGAGCGCCTCGCGGAACGCCTCCAGCTCGTGGGTCGTCGCGACGACCTCGTCGGGGCCGACCTCGATCTCGGCGGTCGGGAAGAGCGTCTCGACGGCGCGCGCGACCCGGTCCGGAACCTCCGTGGGTTGGACCGGCGCGCGGATCTCGACGTCGACGCTGTAAACAGTGCTCATGCGCCCGCCTCCCGGAGGAGTTCGCGCACGCGATCGTGGAACGCCTCCAGCGTACCCGTGTTCTCGATCGTAACGTCCGCGTCGTCCATCGCAGCGTCCATGCCAAAGCCGCGCTCGCGTTCGTCGCGCTCGCGAAGGCTCTCGCCACCCTCGTCCTTCGTCGCGTCGCGCCCGCGTACGCCCAAGCGTTCGCGGCGTAGCTCGAACGGCGCGTGGACCGCGACGAGCAGGAAGTCGTCGCCAAACGCCTCTTCGAAGCGCTCGACTTCGGCGTCCGAGCGGATGCCGTCGACGAGCACGACGTCGTTGTCGGCGAGCGCGTCCTCGATGATGGGGAGCGAGCGCTCGGCGATCGCGTCGACGCCCCCCTCCTCACGGAGCGTGCGCGCGACCTCGCCGTGGTGCGTCGACGGGTCGAGCCCGCGGTCCTCGCACGCCGCGCGGATGACGTCGCCCATCGTCACCACGGGGACGTCGAGTTCCTCCGCGACCGCCGCCGCCTCACTCTTCCCGCTCCCGGGGAGGCCGACGATACCGATAACAGTCATGGAGGGGAATAGCCCCGACGCGCGTTTAAAGCCAAGCATCCGCGCGGCTCAGCCGAGACCAAGCCAACCCAGCAGATCGAAGCCGATGCCGGTGGCCTCGACGATCCGATAGCCGATGTAGATGCCGACGATGCCGACGATCCCCGGGAGCGACGGCGGCGCGGGGAGCGGGACGCGGAAACCGGCGAAGACGAGACCGGTCACGACGCCGACGAGTAGGGCGGCGACGACGAGTGTCGTGTTCATGCGCGACGGCACGGGCAGCGCAGTAAAAAGGACGCCGAAGAACGGCACGCGGTCGGGGCGGGAAGCAGAGCAGTGGAGCGGAGACGGAGCGGAAAGCGTACTCGCGCGGAGCGCGAGTTTCACCGGTCGCCTCCGGCGACCGGGAAGTTTTGGCGTAGCTTTTGCGAGGAGAGGGTCGCCTCCGGCGACCCCGACGAAGTAAGAAGGTACGCGGGCACGGAGGGATTCGAACCACGGTCGGACGTGCTCACTCCGTTGCGCGCGACCTCACTGCTCCGAATCCCATGTGCCGTTTCGTCACTCGCGGTGCTCGTGACAGAAACGGGCACGGAGGGATTCGAACCCCCGCGCTTCTGGTTAGAAGCCAGACGCTCTGTCCGAACTGAGCTACGTGCCCCACCGTCCCCTATCGCGGTGAGGGCAAAAGACGTTCGGGACGCGACTCACAGGAGCTCGGCGACGGTCTCGAAGTTCCCGCGGCAGAACGGACAGCGGTAGGTGGTGCGGATGCCGTCGGGGCGGGGGACGGTTCGGGCTCGGATCTCGTCTCGCTCGATACCGCGGTCACAGTCCGGGCAGGCGAGGGGCGGCATGTGTTATATATTAACACACAAGGTCTTAAATCGTTCGCCCGGCTCGGTCGCGAATCGCGCTGGCGAACAGTCTTAACGCCGGCTGCTAGACGTGTGTGCATGGAGAGTGAGACGACCGAGCGGGTGACGGACGAACTCGTCCGCGTGTACCGCCGGTATCTCGGCGAACCGGAGCGCCTGGCGGACGTCTACGTCGGGTTCGGGCTGTTCTTCGCGGGCGTGACGCTCGGCGTCATCGGCGCGGTAGTGTTCGGCTGGTCCTCGACGATCGCGGCGAGCGTCTACTTCCACTGGCAACTACGTGAGGTCGCGGGCGCGCTCGCGCTCGTCGGCCTCCCGACGTTCCTCCTCAGCATCCCCGTGTTGCTCCCGGTCGACCGCCGGGCGATGTACGCGGCCGGACTCGGCTCCCTCGTCTGCCTCGTCGGCGTCGGCGTCTTCGTCGCGAGCTACCCGCAGCACTGGAACGTCCAAGGAACGGCCGATTACAGCACGACCGGCGTCCTCGTCTACTCCGTCGGCCTCGTCGTGCTCGTCGGGGCGGGCGGTGCGGGTCTCGTCACCGATCGCATCGAGCGCGCGCGTCAGTCGGGGAGCACCGCGGCCGGCGGCGGTGGGAGCGGCGACGGCAGTATCGGCGGCGGTGCAGCGAGCGCCGAAGGCGACGAGACGGTCAGCGACGAGGCGGTCGAACGCGACATCGAGGAGGCGATGTCGTCCTCCGAACTCTCGTGGGGCGGCGTCGAGAAGACGAGCACGACGCGGCTGAACCTGAGCAGCGGCACCGAGGACGAGGAGGTCGAGCGCTCGAACCTCACGCCGGACAACGCGAACGTCTCGCGCAGTTCGGGCGCGGACGATCAGGTCGCGGCCCTCCAGAAGCTCCGCGGGAACGAGGAGCCCGCGGAGGAGACGGGCGAAGGGGCGGACGACCAGGTGGCCGCACTCCAAGAGCTGCGGAAGAAACAGCAGGCGGAGGAGGTCGCAACCGCGGACGACGGCGTCGTCGACCGCGTCAGGTCGCTGTTCGGGCGCTGAGACCGGCGACTACACCCGAGCCCGGCGCAGCCATACTTTTAAGTCGAGCGATTTCGACCATCAACCATGGCGAAAGGTCTCGACGTCGGCACGATGAACCTCATTTCCGCGCGACAGGAAGGCGCGGAGACGGTGTTCGTCCAACAGCGCAACTCGTTCGTCGAACTCGATTACAGCGACATGGCGGACCAGATGCTCTCGCGCAGCGACGTCCTCCACATCAAGAAGGGCGATAAGGTGTACGTCGTCGGGGACGACGCCCTCAACTTCGCGAACATCTTCAACCGCGAGACGCGACGGCCGATGAAGGCGGGCATCCTCTCCTCCGATGAGAAGTCCGCCATCCCGATGATCAAGCTCATCCTCCAACAGGTCGTCGACGAACCCCAACACCCCGGCGAGCGCCTCTTCTTCTCGACGCCCGCCGACCCCATCGACTCCGATCTCTCGACGCTCTACCATCAGAAGACCCTCGAATCCATCCTCTCCGACATGGGGTACGACCCCGAGCCGATCAACGAGGGGATGGCGGTCATCTACAGCGAGCTCGCCGAGAACGACTTCACCGGCCTCGGCATCAGCTTCGGCGCGGGGATGACGAACGTCTGTCTCTCCTACTACGCCGTGCCCGTCATGCGCTTCTCCATCGCCCGCGGTGGCGACTGGATCGACGAGCAGGCCGCGCGCGCCACCGGCACGCCCGTCGATAAGGTCACCTCGACGAAGGAGGACGACTTCCACCTCGACTTCACGAGCGACGTCGGCGGCATCGAGGGTGCGCTTGGCATCTACTACGAGAACCTCCTCGACTACGTCGTCGAGAACGTCGTGGAAGAAGTCGACGAGGAGGACGTCGAGGAGGGCCTCGACGTTCCCGTCGTCGTCACCGGCGGCACCGCGAGCCCCGACGGCTTCGAGGGCCTCTTCCGCGAACGCCTCCGCGAGGCCGACATCCCCTTCTCCGTCAGCGGCGTGCGACGCGCCCGCGAACCCCTGTACAGCGTCGCACGCGGTGCACTCGTCGCCGCCCGCTCCGAGGAGGGCGAACGCGAGACCGAGGAGGCCGAGGCGAACGCCACCGAGGAATAGCTAACCGCTACCCGTCGTCACCGTCATCGTTCCCGCCGCGCTGGTAGCGCCGCAGTATCGACGCCCACGACTCTTCGTCGACCCGCTCGGCCGGGGAGTGATCAGCCGGGACGTCCGCGTACCCACAATCCTCGCAGGCGACCGCTCGCGCGTCCCCCAAGACAAACGTGTCGAGGTCGCCGCCACAGCGCGGGCACGCCGATCGATCCACGGGGGCGTCGGCCATCTCAGCGGTAGTGTTTGAACAGGATCGCGCGCACGTCGTCGCGGGTCCGCGCGTGCTCGTTCGACCCGTCCGGCAGCGTCACGACGTATTTCCCGTCGCTCGACTCGGTTTCCGCCCATTTGTCGTCGTGCTCCTCCAGCAGTTCCATCATCTGCCGGAGCGGACTCCCGCTACCCGATGGCGACGGCGCGGGATCGGTGGTGGTCGTGGTGGTGCCCGCGTCGCCGCCGGTCGTCCCCGTCTCGGCGTCGGCGGTCGCCGTGTCGTTGGTGCCGTCATCCGTCGTCGCCGTATCCGCACTCGGCGTCTCCGTATCCGCACTCGATGTCTCCGCATCCACATCCGCACCCGACATCTCCGCATTCGCGCCTTCGCCTCCCGTTTCCTCGACGTCCTGCTCCTCGCCAGCCATAGTCGTTTCGTCGGTCACCGAGACGTCGGCCGGCGCGGGCTCGTCGGTACGGACGGTTTTCGCGCCGGTCGTCGCGTCCGACATCGCCGCCGCGGCGTCATCGGCCGAGGGCAATGATTCCCCACTCTCGTTCGGGGTTGTCCCCGTAGAGTCAGCCGCCGTCGAGTCAGTCCCGTCGTCGCTATCGGTCGTCGCTCGTGCGTCCGGAACGAGGTCGTCGGCCGGTCGCGTCGCCTCATGGCGATCGATGAGGTACTGAAGCGCGTCGCGTGGCCGCATCGCTCCATACCCTTCCAGACACTCGTCGGCCAGCGCCTCGCGTAGCTCCTCGAGATACTCGGCTTGCGAGGCCCCGATGTCGAGTTCCGGCATACCCGCACGGGGGCGGCGCGACTCCAAATAACTAGGCGTCACCGGACGACGACGCGCGTCAGGCGGAACCGTCCGACGCCTCGAAGCCATCCTCGAAGACGAACGTCCCGTTCTCCTGTACGACCTCGCCGTCGACTTCGATGCGCGACTCCTCGCTCATGTCGACGATCATGTCGACGTGGACGGCCGACTCGTTCGGCTCTCGATCGTCGGGGACGCACTCGTCGTAGGCCATCCCGACGGCGAGGTGGACGGTATCGCCCATCTTCTCGTCGAAGAGCATGTTGTAGGTGAACCGGTCGATGTCGCGGTTCATCCCGATGCCGAGCTCGCCGAGGTAGCGCGCGCCGGGGTCGGTGTCGAGGACGTCGCCGAGGACGTCCGCGTTCCGGTCGGCGTCGTAGTCGACGACCTGCCCGTCCTCGAACTCCAGAGAGGCGTTCTCGATCTCGTGGCTCTGGTGGTAGAGCGGGAGATCGAAGCGCACGGTGCCCTCGACGCTGTCGGGGACCGGTGCGGTGAACACCTCGCCACCGGGGAGGTTGTGCTCGCCGTGGTCGTTGAGCGTCGTCATCCCCGCGACGCTCATCGTGAGGTCCGTCTCGTCACCGGAGACGATGCGGACCTCCTCTGCGGGGTCGAGGATCTCGACCATCTGCTGTTGGTGCTCGCGCTGGGCGTCCCAGTCCTTATCGACGGCGTTCCAGACGAAGTCCTCGTAGGCCGCCGTACTCATGTCGGCGAGCTGTGCGTTCGCGGGCGTCGGATACTGCGTGAGACACCAGCGCGTCGAGAGGAGTTCGGAGCGGGCGGGGGCGTACGCACGCTGGTAGGCGGCCTGCGTCTCGCCGTCGACGTCGCGCATCTCCGTGACGTTCTCGTCGCCGCGCACGCGGATCGCGGCGTCCGTCTGCTCATAGAGCGCGGTGAGATGGTCGGGTTCGTCGAGGCCGTCCTCATCGACGGCGCGGAGATAGGCGCGCTCGGCGCCCGGGCTCCCGAAGCGGCCGTTATAGCTCATGATCGGGTGCGCGCCGCGCTCGGCGAGCAGTTCGTAGACGGCGACGGCGAAGTCCTCGGCGGCGGGCGGTGCGGTGACAACGACGCGGTCGCCCGCCTCGATGTCGGTAGAGTGCTCGACGACGATCTCGGCGTGGCGGCGGACGCGCGGATCCATGTGCGATGAGACGGCGAGGGACGCCAAACCGCTTGCGGAGGGACCGAGTTTTGGGCAGCGAGCAACGGGATGATATCTGAACGAGACGGATCGCGAGCAGATCGACCTCCGCAGCGACCGGTGACGATGTCGAAGCGTTCGTCGAGCGCTGCGCCGACGTCGGGGTGCTCGGCGGCGCGATGGGCGCGAACATCGTTCGCTTCTGTGCGCACCTCGACGTCGATCGGGCCGGCACTCGAACGGGTGGCGCGCGTCGTCTAGCGCTCGTGCTGGCCCTCGCGGAAGCTCAGCAGCGTCCGGCGGATGAGGAGATAACAGAAGAAGAAGAACCCGAGGACGAGCACGAGGAGGCCGTAGAACGCCGGGTCCGCTGGCAGGCCGAACATACGTGAGGTGTGTGCCGCCGGCGGCAAAGCGGTTTCGCCGCGTGGGGGTGAGTGAAAGACGCGTTTGAGCCTGGGTGAGGCCCTTTGTGACCACCGACGAAGGTGGTGTACGGACGCGGCGCGTGTCGCGTCCGCCCGCTAGTTTCGGCCCTCCACCCGGAACGACTCCAAGAGGTCCCCCTCGCGGTTGCGAATCTCGCCCGCGAGGCCACCCGTGTCGGGCGTGAGCACCGCGTGCGACGCGGGGTTTCCCCGCGGTTCCGCGTGACTCCCCGGATTCAACAGCGTACAGTATTCCGTCTCGGTGACGGCCGGACGGTGCGTATGCCCGGAGACGACGAGGTCGGCACCGCGTTCGCGCCCGAACATGGCGAGCCCGGTCGGCCCGCCGCGGCGAGTATGGGTGAGCGCGACGCGAACGCCCGCGAGGTCGACGGTCCGAGCCTCGGGGAGGCGCTCGCGGACCGCGTCGGTATCGCTGTTTCCGTGGACGGCGTGGAGTCGCGCGGCGGCGTCGTGGAAGTCGTCGAGCGCCGCTTCGGTCGTGAAGTCGCCCGCGTGGAGCACGGCGTCAGCGCGTTCGACGGCGTCGCGGGCCGCGCCCGCGAGTTCGTGGCCGGCGTGGCTGTGCGTGTCGCTGAGGACGGCGAACATACCGCGGATTGGGACGGCGGCGACAAAGGTGCGGCGACGGCGCGGGGGTGGGAAGAGCGGACGAGCGAGGTAGGGGTGAGTGAGCGAGGTGGGAAGAGCGGACGAGCGAGGTAGGGGTGAGTGAGCGAGGTGGGAAGAGCGGACGAGAAGATGGGACAGTGGATGCCTTTAGGTGGCGGCCGGCCGTTTTGGTCGCCAATGGCGAGTTCGAAGCGAGTCGTGGTCGCGGCCGGCGTCGCGAACGGTGCCATCGCGATCATGAAGTTCCTCGGCTTTCTGCTGACCGGGAGCCCGGCCATGCTCTCGGAGACGTACCACTCGATCTCCGATACGGGCAATCAGGTCTTCTTGCTCATCGGCCTCCGGTACAGCGGTCGGGAGGCCGACCGCACGCACCCCTTCGGCTACGGGAAGGCACAGTTCTTTTACAGTTTCCTCGTGAGCGTCCTCCTCTTCGGCATCGCGGGCTGGATGTCGCTCACGCACGGCTACGAGGCGATCGTCCACGGCCACGCGGGCGGGCTCCACGGACAGGTCGAATTACTCGGCGCGAGCTTTCGAGCCGTGTACGTCAACTACGCCGTGCTCGGCGGCGCGTTCTGCTTCGAGGGCTACGCGCTCGTCACCGCCTATCAGGGAATGCGGGCCGACATGGAGGAGCACGGCTGGACCGGCTTCGTCGAGGCGTTCAAGAAGACGAGCAACATCACGACGCTCACCGCGTTCACGGAGGACACCGTCGCGGTCTGTGGCATCGTCCTCGCGTTCGTCGGCGTCCTCCTCACCGACGTCACCGGGAATCCGCTGTGGGACGGCCTCGCCGCGCTCTGTATCGGCCTCCTCTTGATGGGGTTCGCGCTCGCGCTCGCGTGGGAGAACAAGCGCCTCCTGCTCGGCGAATCGCTCCCGAAGAGCGAGGAGGACGAACTCCGCGAGACGGTCGCGAGCTGGGAGGGCGTCACGGGCATCGTCGACTTTCGCACCGTCTACTTCGGTCCGAACCACATCCTCGTCGCCACCGACGTCGCCTTCGACCGGTCGCTCGACACCGGTGACGTGGACGCACACATCACCGCCATCGAGGACGCGCTCATCGAGCACAACCCGAGCGTCAAGAAGGTCTACATCGAGCCCGAGACGGCGACGAGCACGGGCGGGCGGTAAGCGCGGAAACCCTTAACCGAACGAGCGACCAACTACCGACGACAATGGCGGCCACCGACGCGGACCCGGAGCAGTCGTACATCGAGCATCCGCTGCTCGCCGAGGGGTTCCTCGAGGACCGCCGCTACCAGACCGAGCTCGTCGAGACCGCCCTCGACGATCACACGCTCGTCTGTCTCCCGACCGGGCTCGGGAAGACGACCGTGAGCCTCCGCGTCACCGCCGAACGCCTCCGGGATGACGTCGGCGCGAAGAGCCTCCTCCTCGCACCGACGAAACCGCTCGTCGAGCAGCACGCGACGTTCTATCGGGAGGCCCTCCAGATCCCGGACGATGAGATCGTCGTCTTCACTGGCGATGTCCGACCGGATGACCGCGCGGAGCTGTGGAGCTCGGGGCGCGTCGTCATCGCGACGCCGCAAGTCGTCGAGAACGATCTCGTCGGCGGGCGGATCGACCTCCGCGACGTCGTCCACGCCACCTTCGACGAATGTCACCGCGCGAGCGGCGACTACGCGTACGTCTACATCGCCGAGCGCTACCACGCTGACGCCGCCGACCCGCTCGTGACGGGAATGAGTGCCTCGCCAGGTGGCGACGAGGAGGAGATCCTCACCGTCTGTGCGAACCTCGGCGTCCGCGATGTCGCCGTGATGACGGAGGACGACGCCGACGTCGCCGACTACACCCACGACACCGAGGTCGAGTGGGAGCGCATCGACCTCCCCGAGGAGGTCCTGGAGATCCGCGACTCGCTGAACGACGTCATCACCGAACGCCTGGAGGCGCTGAAGGAGCTCGGCGTCACGCGCTCGACGCAGCCCGACATGTCGCAAAAGGATCTCAATCGGATGCGGGGGAAGCTCCGCGAGCTCATCGACAACGACCAATCGGAGGGGTACGAGGGGATGAGCCTCCACGCGGAGGTGATGAAGCTCCGGCGCGCCGTCGAGTTGGTCGAGACCCAGAGCGTCGAGTCGGTCCGACGCTACTTCGAGCGCCAGCAGAACGCCGCGCGCTCCTCGGGAGCCTCGAAGGCGAGCCAGCGTCTCGTGAGCGAGCCGCGGGTGAAGGAGGCGATCCGGCGCGCCGAATCGTTCGACGGGCTCCACCCGAAGTTCCGGCGCGTCCGGATGCTGCTCGCCGAGACGCTCGGCATCGAGGGGGGCGAGCGCGTCATCGTCTTCACGGAGTCGCGCGACACCGCCGAGGCGCTCACCGAGTTCCTCGGGAACCACTTCGACGCGCGGCGCTTCGTCGGGCAGGGCGACAAGGAGGGCAGCGACGGGATGACGCAGACGGAGCAAGGCGAGGTGCTGGACGCGTTCAAGGCCGGCGCGTTCGAGGTGCTCGTCTCGACGAGCGTCGCCGAGGAGGGCCTCGACGTCCCCGAGGTCGATCTCGTCTGCTTCTTCGAACCCGTCCCGACGGCGATCCGCTCGGTGCAGCGCAAGGGCCGAACGGGCCGACAGGCAGAGGGCCGCGTCGTCGTGCTGATGGCTGAGGACACCCGCGACGAGGCGTTCTTCTGGATCTCGCGTCGCCGCGAGCAAGAGATGGAAGAGGAACTTCGGAGCCTCCAGTCGCTCGCGGACGGCTTCGCCGACGAACTCGACGGGCAGGGAACGCTCGACGAGTACGCGGACGGCGACGCGCCCGTGTCGGGGACGGCGGGCGGGGCGAGCGGCGAAGGGACGGACAGTGAAGAGACGGACGCGAGCGGCGATGGGTACGCTGGTGCTGCGGGCGGACAGGTCGGACTCACGGATTTCGACGACGGCTCGGCGGACGACGAGAGCGACGACGCGACGGCGGGCGACGAGTCGGCCGGTTCGGAGGGCACCGTCGCGCGCGCCGATCCGCCCACGGAAGACGAGCACGTCGAGGTCGTCGTCGACCAGCGCGAGCTCGAATCGACGATCGCGCGCGACCTCTCGAAGCGCGGGCACGTCGAAACGCGCCTGGAGACACTGGCGGTCGGCGACTACGTCGTCTCGGATCGCGTCGCGCTCGAACGCAAGAGCGTCGCGGACTTCCTCGACACCCTGCTGGGCGGCGAGCGCGACCTCTTCGAGCAGGCGCGCGACCTCGTGCGCCACTACGACCGCCCCGTGCTCCTCCTGGAGGGCGGCGATCTCTACGGCGAGCGCAACGTCCATCCGAACGCCATCCGCGGGGCGCTCGCATCGCTCGCCGTCGACTACGGGATCAGCGTCCTCCGAACCGAGGACGAGGACGATACCGCGGACATGCTCGACGTGCTCGCGGGGCGCGAACAGCTCACCCGCGATCGGGAGGTGTCCGTCCACGGCGAGAAAGGGGCGAAAACGCTCGTCGAACAACAGGAGTACGTCGTCTCGTCGATCGCGGACGTCGGCCCGGTGACGGCACGCGCGCTCCTCGCCCACTTCGGGAGCGTCGAGGCCGTCATGACCGCGGGCGAGGAGACGCTCATGGAGGCCGACGGGGTCGGTGAGGTGACGGCCGAGCGCGTCCGCGAGGTCGTCGGAAGCGACTACCAGCCCTGACGGAGCGAGAGGCGAGCGCCGAAACGCGAGGACGTGGGAGGACGACCGCTCAGGGGACGACTGTCACAGGGACGCGCTCGGCATCCATCACGGTCTCCGTCGCGCTCCCGAGAATGGCGCGTTCGACCGCACCGGAACCGTGATGGCCCATCACGACGTGGTCGTACCCTTCCTCCTCGACGAGCGTCAGGACGTCCTCTCCGATGCGGTTCGACGGCCGGAAGTTGAGGCTGATGTCCGTGCGGACGGCCGGTTCGTCGTCGACATCGTGGGCGTCGAGGACGTCGCGGGCGCGGCGGAGGATCTCCTCCGTGGCCTCGTCGCGCGAGTCCGTGATGTGGACGACGTGGAGCGTCGCGTCGTAGTTGGTCGCCATCTCCGCGGCGAATTCGACGGCGCGGAAGCTGCAATCGGAGCCATCGACGGGGACGAGTATCTTCACATTCACGTCTCGCCGCCCGAGGTGTTAAAGCTTCAGCGGAGCGTGTCGAGCGCCGCGGCGGCCTCACGGGCGGCTTCGGCGAGCTCGCGCGCGCTCCGCGGATCGTCGGCGGCCGCGGCGCGCTCGGCGAGACGGGCCACGCTGCGCGAGAGCGCCGCGCGAGCGGCCGGCGTATCGGCCGTCGGGGCGTTCGGGTCTCCGCCGGCGTCCGGAGCGCGTTCGCCAGCGGCCAGTGCGCCCGCTTCGCGGGTCGACGCGTCGGTCGTACCGGTGTTCGCGTCGGTTGATGCGGCCGATCCCGTGTCGACAGCGGCGGCCGCGTTCGTCGGTTCAGCGGGTTCGGCGCGGACGTCGTGTGCGTGCGACTCGGGCGACTCGGCGTCCACGTCGGCGACGTTCGTCACGGACGTCGTCGGGGCACCGGTCGACGGGCCTGAGTCGTCGGCACCATGGGCGTCCGCACTACGGGCGTCGGCGGTCTTTGCCGCATCAGCGGCGTCCGCACTCGCGTCGGCGGTTCCCGTGTTCGCAGCGGCGGCGTCGGGTTCGCCCTCCGCCTGACAGGTCGGGCAGAACTCCCGGCCCTCGTAACGGAACAGGGGGTTCCCGCACCGATCGCAGTGCTCGTTCGTCATCGTTGCACCCTGGAGGAGCAGTTCGCTCATCCGACTGGTCCGTTCGCGGTCCTCGGCGTCCTTCGCGTACTTCTCGCGGAGCTCGCGCTTCTGTGCCTCCCGGTCGAACCCCTCGGGGTCGTCGCCGTCGCTCATACCCGTCCGGAGGGGGCGCGCGCCGAAAAGGGTGGTGACGCGACGGGCGACGTCGTGCCCGGTGGCGGTACGCTTAACGGACTCCTCCGCATCCGGTGCATGTGTCATGACGAAAGTGAGCATCGTCGGTGCGGCGGGGACGGTCGGCGCGGCGGCGGGCTATAACCTCGCGCTACGGGACGTCGTGGACGAGCTGGTGTTCGTCGATATCCCCGATCAGGAGGACGTCACGGTCGGGCAGGCGGCGGACGCGAACCACGGGATCGCGTACGACTCGAACACGGTGGTATCCCAAGGCGACTACGCTGACACCGCCGGATCGGACGTCGTCGTCATCACCGCGGGGATCCCGCGCGAACCCGGCCAGTCGCGCCTCGACCTCGCCGGCGACAACGCACCGATTATGGCGGATATCGGCGACTCGCTCGCCGAATACACCGACGACTTCGTCACGGTCACGACCTCCAACCCGGTCGACCTGCTCAATCGCCACCTCTACGAGACGGGCGAGCGCGAGCGCTCGAAGGTCATCGGCTTCGGCGGCCGCCTCGACTCCGCACGCTTTCGCTACGTGCTCAGCGAGCGCTTCGATACCCCCGTGCAGAACGTCGAGGCGACGATCCTCGGCGAACACGGCGACGCGCAGGTGCCGGTGTTCTCGAAGGTCCACGTCGACGGGCGTGACCCGCGGTTCAGCGACGACCAGAAGGGGGCCATCCTCGACGAACTCCAGCGCTCCGCGATGGACGTCATCGAACGCAAGGGCGCGACCCAGTGGGGACCGGCGACCGGCGTCGCACACACCGTCGAGGCCATCGTCCGCGACACCGGCGAGGTGCTCCCCGCGAGCGTCGTCTTGGACGGCGAGTTCGGCCACAGCGACACCGCGCTCGGCGTCCCCGTGAAACTCGGCTCCGACGGCGTCGAGGAGATTGTCGAATGGGACCTCACCGAGTACGAGCGCGACCAGTTCGGCGAGGCGGCCGAAAAGCTCTCCGAGCAGTACGCGGACCTCGTGTGAAGTGCCGCGGGGACAAGCCCCGCGGCTTCACCGTCTTGACCGCACGTCCCAAAACGGGCCGTGCTGTCGCAGGCGAATTTAATTCCCCTCGACCTTCCCGAGATGGGTCGGCTGGAATTCACACCCGAACGCCCGGTGCGTCCGTGAGGGTCGGCGGCTCCACCCCGCCCGACAACACCCGTCTCACCTGCTGTCGCAGGGTGTTGAGAGGTGTCGCATTCCCTCGCAACTGCCGGCAGTTGCTTCAGATTAAGGTCTTTAACCCACGTCGCAACTGTATCCGTCGATACGGTGGATTGCCTAATAAGCGTACGGCCTTTACCCTCGGAGTCAAGCCCCGAGGCACTCGGCCTGCTCCGCCTGTAGACATCAGCGCCGACGTCAGGGTCAGCGTTAGACGACCTGGTCGCCGTCGTCATCGTAGACGCTGATCGCGTCGACGGGACACGCGCGCGCCGCGAACTTCGCATCGAGTTCGGCGTCCACGGGAACGTCGCGGACGTAGACGTCCTCTGTGTCTTCCTCGCCATCGATAAGGATCGCTTTACCGCTGTCGCGATCCTCCTCGAAGCCGTCCTCCCACTCCACGACGCACTGGTACATCCCGATGCAGGCGTCCCGGTCGAACTCGACGCGCATACCTGGGGGATGGCGCGGCGCGCGTTTAGCGCTGGTGGTGCGGCGGGCTCACCCCCGCGTCGTGAGACGGAACCGCTGCACGAACGCTTGCGGGGCCGCGACGACAGTTTAAACCCGAACGGGATCCTACCTCATATAATGAAAGTCACGGAGCTGACGGGGCTCCCCGACGGCGTCCCGGAGCACCTCGAAAGCGAGGGGATCGAGGAGCTCTACCCGCCACAGGCCGAGGCCGTTGAGCGCGGCGTCACCGAGGGCGAGAGCCTCGTCGCGAGCGTCCCGACGGCGAGCGGGAAGACGCTGATCGCCGAACTGGCGATGCTGGCGGCGATCGAGCGCGGCGAGAAGGCACTCTACATCGTGCCGCTGCGCGCGCTTGCGGGCGAGAAGGCGAGCGCGTTCGAGCGCTTCGAAGCGTTCGGCCTCTCCGTCGGCGTCTCGACCGGGAACTACGAGAGCGACGGCGAGCGTCTCGCGAACAACGACGTCATCGTCGCGACCTCCGAGAAGGTGGACTCGCTCGTGCGCAACGGCGCGGCGTGGGTGGATCAGTTGGGCTGTGTCGTCGCGGACGAAGTGCATCTCGTCGACGACGCCCACCGCGGTCCCACGCTCGAAGTGACGCTCGCGAAACTGCGCGCACGCGTGTCCGACCTCCAGACGGTCGCCCTCTCCGCGACCGTCGGAAACGCGGACGAGCTCGCCGCGTGGCTCGACGCCGAACTCGTCGATTCGGACTGGCGACCGATCGAGTTGCGCACCGGCGTCCACTACGGGCAGGCGCTCCACCTCGACGACGGGACCACCCGAGAGCTTCCCGTCGAGCGTGGGGAGAGCCAGACGGCCGCAATCGTCCGCGATACGCTCCACGACGACGGCTCGACGCTCGTCTTCGTCAACTCCCGGCGGAACGCCGAGGGCGCGGCCAAACGCCTCGCGAGCGTCGTGTCGAAACAGCTCACGGACGACCAGCGCGTCGAACTCGCGGAGGTCGCAGAAGAGATCCGTGCGGTCAGCGACACCGAAACCTCGGAGACGCTCGCGAGCGCCGTCGAGCGCGGCGCGGCGTTCCACCACGCGGGGCTGGCGAAGGAACACCGCGAGCTCGTCGAGGACGCCTTCCGCGACCGGCTCGTCAGAACGGTCTGTGCGACGCCGACGCTCGCCGCCGGCGTCAACACGCCCGCACGACGCGTCGTTGTCCGCGACTGGCAGCGTTACGACGGCGACACCGGCGGGATGCAGCCGCTCGACGTTCTCGAAGTACACCAGATGTTCGGACGTGCCGGCCGGCCGGGTCTCGACCCGTACGGCGAGGCGGTGTTGGTGACCGATGACCACGACGGACTCGAAGGACTCTTCGAGAAGTACATCTACGCCGACCCGGAGCCCGTCCGATCGAAGCTCGCCGCCGAACCCGCGCTCCGGACGCATGTGCTGGCGACCGTCGCGACCGGATTCGCGACGACGCGCGAGGAGCTCCTCGACTTCCTCGATGGGACGCTCTACGCCGAGCAGACGGACGAGGCCGGGCGGCTCGCGGCCGTGACCGACGACGTGCTCGCGTATCTCGACGCCAACGGGTTCGTGGAGCGAGACGACGGCCTCCGAGCGACCGAGACCGGGCACCTCGTCTCGCGGCTCTACGTCGATCCGATGAGCGCCGCGGAGATGATCCACGGCCTCCGCGAGGCCGACGCGGAGACCACGCCGCTGGGCTTCTACCACCTCGTCTCGCGGACGCCCGACATGTACGAACTCTACCTCCGCTCGGGCGACCGGGAGAAATACACGGAGCTCCTCTACGAACGCGAGGCCGAGATCCCCGGCTCGACGCCCTCGGAGTTCTCCGAGGGGGAGTTCGAGGACTGGCTCTCCGCGTTGAAGACGGCGACGCTCATGGAGGACTGGACGGAGGAACTCGACGAGGAGCGCATCGCCGAACGCTACGGCGTCGGGCCGGGCGACATCCGGGGGAAGACCGAGACCGCGGAGTGGCTCCTCGGCGCGGCCGAGCGCCTCGCGGGCGAGCTCGACCTCGACTGCGTGCGTGCCGTCCGGGATGCCCGCAAGCGCGTCGATTACGGCGTCCGCGAGGAACTCCTCGACCTCGCCGGAGTGCGCGGCGTTGGGCGCAAGCGGGCCCGCCGGCTCTACCGGGCGGGCGTCGAGGACCGCAGCGAACTACGGAACGCCGACAAATCGACCGTTCTCGGCGCGCTCCGCGGTCGTCGCAAGACTGCCGAATCCGTCCTCGCGGCCGCCGGCCACCCCAACCCCGAGATGGACGGCGTGACTGGCGACCCGGACGCCGCCCCCGACAAAGGGGGCGACGACGGCGGAGCGAGCGGCGGGGACGAACGGGGACAGGCGAGCCTCGGTGATTTTGAGTGAGAGTCGTCGAGGGCGTGGCCGACGTCGACGACGTCGAGGCGTTCGTCGCGACGCTCGGTGACGTCGGTGACGCGAACGGCTGCACGGTACAGGCGTTCGACGCGCGATACGTCGCCGGTCGCGACCACCTCGCGAGCGCGCTCACCCACGCGAACCGGGCGTTCGAGCGCGGCGAGAACGTCGCACGCGAACGGGCGGTCGAAGTGCTGTTGTACGCGGCGGGCCGCCGACAGATCCGCCGCGCGCTGACGATGGGCGTCGAGACGGGCGAGACGCCGGTCGTCGTGCTCGTCGCCGCCAAAGACGGGATCACCGATCCGGACGCAACAGAGGAAGCGACCGCGAACGCCGTCGCCGAACACCTCGGACCGGGCGGCGGGTTCGACGCACGCGACGAGTCGGTGCTTCGCGACTTCTTCGAGATCGGCGACGCGGAACTTAGGGCGACCGACGCGTCGCTCGGAGACCTCGTCCACGAGCGAGTGGCGCTCCTCGACGTCGAGAAGTAACCGTAAAGAAGGAGACGTGACCACCTCGCGTCCACGCGGGCGAAACGGCGAAGCCGTGAGTAGACGCGATTCCGGACCCGAGAACGCGCGCAGTAAGAACGGGGGAGCCACTACGTTCTTCCGGTCGGCGTCGATAGCGATAGGTATGGCAGATCCGAACGAACACGCGTCCGAGCGCAAGCACGAGCGCGCCGAACACGTCGAGAACATCATCGAGGAGACCGTCAACGGCCTTGAGTACCCGACGAACCCGAGCGAGATGAAGGCGGCGTACAGCGACCGCGTGAACGAACTGCCGAACGAGACGGAGACGCTCGGGGACGTCTTCGATCGGCTCGCACCGGACGAGTACGACACGCCCCAAGACGCCCGCGAGGCGGTCCTCGGCGAGCTAACGGGCGAGGCCGGCGTCGAGGGCGGCGACAAGAACGAGTATAACCCGGAGCGCGAACTCGACGCGATGGACGACGAAGAGCGGGCGGAGTCACCGTAGAGTGGGTAGTCCTCACCCCGTCGCCGTCCAGCGGGTTCCACTCGAAACATCGCCCGCGTCCGGCATACGGGTGTCAGACGACGACATTCAGTCAGAGAAACCGTCGCACGGCTGAGAGTAGAGGCGTACGGCAGTTGAGCAACGAAACAAGAGATGTGGATAGTTCCACCAGGATTCGAACCTGGGTCGAAGCCCCCAGAAGGCTTCAGGATTGGCCGCTACCCCATGGAACTACGCGTCGTTCGTCGCATCACAGCGTAGCCGGGCGACGAATATGAGTCTTGCGGAGCGCGATGACGAGAGATGTGGCAACGATCCGAGACGCGTCGTGCATGACCAGAGACCGGGCTAGTTATGAATACATCGCCACCTATTTGGCCGTGATGTGCGCACGTTCGCGCGTATGTACGTCGGACGTTTCGTCGTCGTCGGCCCCGGACTCGGGGCGTATCGCGTCTCCTCCCGATCGTTCCCGAATCGACAGGTCACCGCGCGCGAGGACGCGCTCACCGTCGGCCCGACACCGGACGCCCCGAAAACGGATAATCCGTACATCGCGTATAACTGCATCCGCACTGCCGGAGCAGACGACGATCTCGCCGTCCTCGGAAACGGCTCACATGTCGATCCCATCGCAGAAAAGCTAGACCTCGGTTATCCGCCGCGTGACGCCCTCGTCACCGCGCTGTTCGCCCTCGACTACGAGAAGGACGACTACGACACGCCGCGGATCGCCGGCGTCGTCAGTGACGACGAAGCCTACATCGGAACTGTCCGCTCCGACGCTCTCCGCGTCGAACGCGTCACCGAGTCGACGCTCGTCGCGACGTACGAGAAGGCCGACCCCGAACCATACCCGCTGTCGGCGGCCACCGCCGACGAAGCCGCACGCGAAGTATACGATGCCAACTTCGAGCACACTGTCTGCGCAGCAGCCGCCGAAGTGGACGCCGACGGCATCACTACTGCGTATCACAACGGCTGATCGATTGAGCAGTCGATCGAAGACGAATTGATGGACTGCTCACGATCTTTTTCGGATAGCTGATAACAGAAGTCGCTATTGGGTCGCACATGAGCCTCCGAATTCCGGACTCAACGAACCATCTGGAGAGGGCAGTCGCTCTCCGGAGAATGAATGTGGGGGCGTCCGATTTGGACGCCAACTATGAATAGC